>WFTD01000046.1 GCA_015485755.1 Patescibacteria group bacterium
GTTTGGATGCTTCTTTGGTTAGGGCTCGGCCAAAGGACAAAGCTCGGTTATTGGCTCCTTGCACCTGTTTCATCATAAACCAGATAAAACCGGCAATCAGCAAAAAGGGTATGATAAAAGGCAAGATAGTTCCCAGCCACAAAGCCTGGGTAGTTTCATCTTTTATTTTGATGTCAATTTGAGAAAGTTTATTGGGGTCAATTTTGTAATTGGCTACAATATCAGAGAATGACTCTCCTGGTTCTTTGGTAGCGATTTTTGTTTCGCCATTATTGAGAGTAAGTTTGATTTTATTGCCTTCAACTACTATCTCCTTTACCTCTTCTTTGTTAACATAAGTTATTAACTGATTAATGCCAATACTTTCGTTGCGTTGGGCAGGTGAATTGAGGTAACTGAACAAAGCTGCCAGCAGAATAAAGCTTGCTAGCAGAATAATAAAGTTTTTGCCAAAATTTTTCATGGTTTTGATGTTAATAAACGTATTTCCTATTATAAGGAAGCAAGTGTATTTTGGCAAGGATTTTAAGGTAGGATAATCATTCCGTCTCCCAGCGAATAAAAGCGGTATTTTTCCTTGATAGCGGTTTTGTATATTTTGTGCAAGCGGGGTAAAAAGACGCTTCTTTTTTTGCCCAAAAAGGCAGCTGTCATCACCAAGGGGGTTGTTTGCGGCAAGTGAAAATTAGTAATAATAGCATCTACAAATTTAAAGTTATACCCCGGATAAATAAACAGATTTATATCCTTGTGTCCTGATGTTATTTTGCCTTTTGTCTGGCTGAATCCTTCCAGAGTTCTAACAGTGGTTGTGCCCACAGCAATAATGCGCTGATTGTTTTGTTTGGCTTGGTTGAGCCGTTTGGCAACAGTTTTATTTATCTCTCCCCATTCTGGCAGCATTATATGTTGTTTGACATTGGCAGAGGTTATTGGCCTAAAGGTTCCGTAACCAACATGGAGGGTTATGTATTCAATTTGAATACCCTTGTTTTTTAATTTTTTAAGTAGTCTATTGGTAAAATGCAAGCCAGCGGTTGGGGCGGCAATTGACCCTTCTTTTTTTGCATAAGCAGTCTGATAATCCCGTTTATTTATTAGTTTTTTTATATAAGGCGGAGTAGGAACGCGTCCGTATTTGATTATTTTTTCTTTTAGAAGTTTTCCACTTAGGTTTGATTTTATAACCCATTCAGGTAAATTGGGCACTTTTTCAACTAAGGTAAAATACCAATTTTTATTTACAAATATTTTTTGTCCAATTTGAAGGTTTTTTCCCTTGATAAGGGCGGTCCACTTCCCCCTTCCCAAGTTTTTGTCTAGAAGCAACTCTACCTTACCGCCAGTTTCTTTTTTGGCAATAATTCTTGCTGGGATAACTTTGCTGTTGTTTAGCACAATTACATCACCCGGCCACAGTAAGTTGGGAAGGTCAATAAAGCGGAGATGCTCAATTTTATCTAGATGTTTTGTATAAGCCAGCAGCCGTGAATGGTCGCGCGGGTGGCAAAGGCTTTGGGCGATGAGGTGCTGGGGGAGGACAAAACTAAAATCAGATAATTGCATATCTTTATAACCATGATGATTGATTATTGCTTGGCGCAATCCCCAGATGTTTATAAGCTTTATCAGTGGCCACTCTGCCTTTGGGGGTTTTGGCAAGCAAGCCTAATTGCAATAAAAATGGTTCATATATTTCTTCAATAGTGCCAATATTTTCTGCCAAAGCTGAGGCAATTGTATTTACACCGACTGGTCCGCCGTTATACCTTTCGATGATTACTTGCAAGAGACGCCTGTCCATCTCATCCAATCCCAGGCTGTCAATTTCCAGCATATCCAAGGCAGAGGTGGCAATGTTTGGCGTGATTTTTCCTTCGTTTTTAATATCGGCGTAGTCTCGCACTCGCTTTAATAGCCGCAAAGCGATCCGCGGGGTGAAGCGTGACCGTTTGGCAATAATTTCCCTAGAGGCGGTGTCAATTTCGCAATTAAGCAAGTGAGCCGCCCGTTCAATTATTTGCTCAATGTCGTTATGATTGTAATAGTCCAATCTAAAAGTAACTCCAAAGCGATCACGCAGAGGAGATGAGATTAGATTGTAACGGGTGGTGGCGCCGATTAAAGTAAAATGGGGAAGATCAAGCCTGATTGTGCGGGCAGACGGCCCTTTGCCAATTATTATATCAAGAGCATACTCTTCTAGGGCTGGATAGAGTATTTCTTCTACTATTTTTGGCAGGCGATGAATTTCATCAATAAATAGAATTTCGCCCTCATTGAGGTTGGTCAAAATAGCAGCCAAGTCGCCAGCTTTTTCAATAGCTGGTCCCGAAGTTATTTTTATGCCTTGGCCAATTTCATTGGCAATAATATAGGCTAAAGTCGTTTTGCCTAATCCTGGCGGCCCATAAAGCAAAATATGTTCAATTACCTCACCCCTTTTTTGAGCTGCTTGGATTAGTATATCAAGATTATCTTTAACTTTTTGCTGGCCAATAAAATCAGCAAAGGTGCGGGGACGCAGGCTTGAGTCTATTTTTTTATCTTCCTCTTTTTTGGTTGGAGATACAAATCTTTCTTCCATAGCAGTTATGAGTTTATTAGAGTCAAAAGAAGGCGAACGCCAAAGCCAGATCCGCCCGGAGGCAGATAGCTGATTTCAGGCTGTTCAATCCAAGCAGGGCCAGCGATATCCAAGTGGGCCCAGTTGGAATTTTTGACAAAATGCTGCAGAAATAATCCAGCTGAAATTGTGCCTGCCGAACCTCTTTTGCCAACATTTTTTATGTCAGCAATTTTGCTTGTTATATGGGATTTGTATTCAGTTGGCAGCGGCAGGGGCCAGATTTTTTCTCCGCTCAAGTCGCTGGCTTGTTTTAATCTGTCCTCCAAAGTTTTGTCATTGCTCATTAATGCGGCGATGTCATCTCCCAGAGCTACGATAGCTGCTCCAGTCAAAGTGGCAAGGTCAATAATAAAGTCAGGTTTTAATTTGCGAGCATAAGTAAGGGCATCTGCCAGCGTTAGCCTGCCCTCAGCATCGGTATTGGCTATTTCAATATGTGTGCCGTCTGACGCTCTAATAACATCGCCGACTTTGATGGCTTTGCCTGAAGGCATATTTTCACAAGCGGGAAGTAAGCCGTGTATTTCAGCCTTTGGTTTTAATTTGTCCAGCACAGAAAATACGCCCAGAACAGCAGCTCCGCCAGCCATATCCATTTTCATATTTAACATAGCATCACTTGGCTTGAGTGATAACCCTCCCGAGTCAAAGGTGATTGATTTTCCTATCAGAACAATCTTATTTTTGTCTGGCTGGGGCGGGGTGTAAGTGAGGTGGATAAAAAACGGATCTTTATCACTGCCTTGATCTACTGCCAAAAACGCCCCCATTCCCATTTTTTCTATTTGTTTGCGGTTAAAAATTTTGACAGATATATAGCTGCTTTTTTGGCTTATTTGTTTGGCAATATCCGCTAAAGTTTTAGGATAAAGAAATTGAGGGGGTTCATTGACAAGGTTTCTGGCTGTGTTTTGCGCCTGGCTGTATATTTTTCCTAGCTTTATCCCTGTTTTTACTATTTGAGCAGAGTGTTTATTTGTGGCAATAACAGCTTCCTTGAGTTTGCTTTTGCTTTTGTTTTTTTTGTATTTATCAAAACTATAATCAGCCAAAAGCAACCCTTCTGTTAAAGCTTGGATTGTTTGGATTGGGGGCAAGCTATCCAGGGAGGGAGCTTCAACAGCCAAGTTTTGGCAGTGAAGTTTTTTGGCGGTTTGTAGTGTTAGACCAGCCGCTTCTCTTAAATAATGAGAATTAAAATCCTTTTCTTTGCCTAGTGACACGATGAAAATATATTTTGTTTGATTGCTTGAGCAGTTTTCAACTAGCAAATTTTCTCCAGCCTTTTCGCCTTTGTATCCAGTTTGTTTAATTTTGTTTTTGACCAATTTTAACAATTGTTGATCAAGGCTGTTTTGGACAGAGTTTAGATTGTTTTTTTCAGATAAGTGGTAGACAGCAATAAAGTCTGTTTTTATTTTGGCGAGCGGTTTGTTTACAGTCGTTATTTTTAGCATATTTGTCTGTTAATGGTATTTTTACTTTAGCAAAACCATATGCTCTTGACAATTATTTTTATATATGCTACGTTGTAATGTCCACTTTTGACAAAAAACAACACCCCCTTATCTGCGGGCACGACAAGCATGGGGACTTTTATCAGGTTTTGCAGGCTTTTAGCTTGCAATTCTGCTGGTAAAAGTTTTCTTGCCCGCGGACAAGGGGGTGTTTTTGTTAAAAAATATTGTTATTGAGCGGCTTCTTCAGCGGTTGAGGCTGTGTCAGTTTGTTGTTCGTCAGTTGCGGTGTTATCTAGAGCTATTTGGTCTTTGTCCCTATTTACAAAAACATTATCATAAGTCCAGTTTACTGCCAAGTCAGAAGTAGCTGTCCAAATGATAATTCCTTCAGCTACTACCGCCAAGCAAACAATAATAACTATTTTCCAAAAAGTTTCAAAGTCTGTAATTTTTGAATTGCCTTTGTTATCCATATGTTTTTTGTTAGTTATTTTTTAATTGAAGTATTTTGATAAAGATGATTATAGCAATAATTGCTAAAAAGGCATTGACATAGTCCCAAATAGAGAATTTTGATCGTGGTGCTAGTGGAGATGATGTAGAGGCGCGCTTTTGGTTTTCGTAAGCGATACCTTTTACTTTGGTTAGTTTAATATCTTCTTTTTTTCTTGGTAAGATACGAATCTGATTGTTTGCTTCATCTAAAATTCCAGTTACTTCAATTATATCACCTTCCTCTAAAAAAGACAATTTTATTCCTGTGGAAGGTTTTGCATAAACCATTGCTTCATTTTCACCTGAGGCTATAAAAATTTTGTTTTTATTTTTTTCAATTATCTCTCCTTGGGTTTTGACAAGAGTATGGGGAGGAGTTGAAGGTATTTGGTCAAGCGACAAGGAAGCGACAACAAGGCTGTGGTTAGAGCTTATTTTTTTAATATAGCCAGATTTAGTTATTTTTAACCGGGGCAAGTTTTTTGCAGTAGAAAGCTCACCGGCAATTTCTACCAAATCACCCTCTTTTAATTCTGGCCACCATTTGTCAAATTTGTATATTTGCAGGCCAATTGGCCTGATTGGATCGGTTATATACATAATTTGGGATCCCAGCGCTAACGGCGGCACGCTAACCACTCCTTGAATTGTTATTTGCGACCCAACTTTAAAATTTTTTATTGCGTTTAGTTGGACAATTGGATTCTGCTTGATGGTTGTTTGGCTATTTGACTGAGATGTGTTTTTGGCAATTTGATTTTTGGGTTGTGTTTTATTGTTGGTGATAGCATTGTCTTCCCAAGGGGTAATTTTCTCTGTCCAGGAAAAGGTTCCATCATCTGTCCTGCTCCATGATAGATTTGTTGGGGCTTTATCATACTTAACAATATCTACAATAAGATTGTCCGGTGAGGTTAAGCTGATAACATCGCCGTTGTTGTTGAGGCTGATTTTGGTTGAAGAGCGAGGCAGTACTAAGAAATCTAGCGCTTCAATTACTGCATCAGGTCCAAAGACAAAAGTGTGATTTGTATCAGCCAGTTGCCAACCGCAGAGGTTTGTATCTTGGCTGTCAATATTTTTTAGTTCAATAAATTCAAGTTCTCGATCATTGCCTTGGGGAGCGGGCCAGAGTTCGTTTATCACCACCCTGCCTCTGTCATTAGAAGGACATTCTGCTGGTTTATCTTTTTTGGAGGAAGACGGTTTGGAGTTAGCAGAGTCTATTTCCCGCTGGTTATTGTCAGTGTTTGTTGTGTTATTTTCTTTTGTTTGTATATTGGAGACTTGGTTGTCATTAGTAAGGATATTGTTAGTGGCAGGGGTGGGGGTTTTGGTCCAGTGCCATTCCCCCTCAATCAAGCTGAGGCTGTGGTTTTCTGGAACTGGCGGTTCATAGATTACTTGATCAATGATGTTTTGGTTTTCATCGTATAGTTTTACTATTTCAGCTGAAGTATTGTTTAGGGAGATGCGCGATTGGTTTTTATAAATGACAAAGAATCCGCCGGCAGGAATAATGAGGTTTCCTAATTTTTCTGATTGAAAAGTATATTTTTTGTTAGTGGCATCGCTGAGAGAAAAATTTTCTATATTGAGCGGCTGGTCGCTGATATTTTTTAGCTCAATCCATTCATAATTGTCACTGCCGGCTGGGTTTGGCATAAGTTCATTGATAATGATTTTGCCTTTAGTTTGGTCGGTATGGGCTGTTATTTGAACAGTGAGAGAATCTGTTTCTGTTTCAGTGCCGTCATCTACAGTGAGGATAACCAAATACACATTGGGCTTATTGTAAATATGCGAAACTTGTTTTCCTTGAGCTGTTTGACCATCGCCAAAGTCCCAATAAAAAGTTAGATTGTCTTGGTCAGGGTCGTATGATTTAGAAGCGTCAAATTGAAGCTCTTCACCAACCAAACCTTTTTGATCAGGGCCAGCTTCGGCCACCGGAGGAAGGTTGGATGGCGCTTGGGGTGGTGGTGTTTCTTTTTTTTCTGTTTGACATGAGTCATTTTTTTTGCCAGGCGTGCCTTTATCGCCATCTCCAAAGCTGGAAGTTGACAGACACCAATTTTCTCCTAAATTATTATTTAATTTGAAATCAGCTAAACTGATTGAGTATCCTTCCTTGTCAGGAAAGCTTTTCTCTTTACTGTACTCTACCCGATCTATTTCCTGCTCATTGCAGACAATAATTATTTCATCCTCAGTATTGGCTAGGGTAAATCCGCTATAAGTAAAGTCCAGTTGCATTCCGCCGTTTTCGCTTGTGTTATTATTTCTGCCAAGCAGAAGATATTTTTGTGGCTGGATAAGGAGTTGTTCGCTTATAGTAAAATCATCCTTGCCGTTGTCTTTAAAAATGCATCCTTGCAAATCAAATTCTTGATTGGTGGGGTTGTATATTTCAAACCACTCTCCTTTGCTGTCATTTACTATTTTGGGGTTGTACATTATTTCAGTAATAACTAAATCATCAGCCATTGGGGCTGATGATGCAGGGGTGGAGGTTGAAGTGGAGGTGGACTGCGCTTTAATTTTTGTTGGCAACAAAAAAACAGCTGCGGCAATACCAGTTATGAGTAAAATTCGCAATTTATCCTCCATAAAAAAGAATTGATATTTTTATTTTAAATTATTTTTAGTTGATTGACAATTACTATTGCATTAGACTATATTTAGGAGGATATTTTTGATAATTTGCCGGGGTGGCGGAATTGGTAGACGCGCGAGGCTTAGGACCTCGTGAGGTTTTACCTCTTGCAGGTTCGAGTCCTGTCCCCGGCACCAAAATCTGACCTTTGGATTTTGAAAGAGCAATTTTATAGGCGGCCGAAAGCGGCCGCCTGTTGATTTGTTGTACTCTTTGGCACAGGGCCTTAATTAAAATGAATACTTTTGCGGGCTTTGCCCCTTTGCTAACGCAAAGAGAGCCGCTTCCCACCCCATGCCGCGCTCCGCGCGGCAAAGCAGGCGGGCAACATTCACCTGCCCCACACCCCCTTTTTCTTTTTCCCGCCCACCAAAAGACTGCGCAAAATTTTTAGGTAGCTTGACTCCCGAGTCAATTATTTGACATTTTGTAATGAAGTTCATAAAAACTTCATTTGCTCATTCCCAATTACAAAAAAGGAGGCATATAATCATGAAAGGTTTACTTGTAACGTTTGAGGGACAAGACGGTTCCGGCAAATCAACTCTTCTCAAACTCGTTAAGGCGCGGCTGAAGCAGGAAAATTTCGCTGTGGTTGTAGTTCCGGAATTTTCCTCTCGAGTTTTGGGAAGGTTCCTGCAAGAGATTTTGATGCAGAACAAGTTTCTCCGCCTGAATAGTACAGGACCAAGCGCTCTGACCGAAACCATGTATATTCTGTCTGATCTCTACTCGCAAGATGAGCTTGAAATCAGACCGGCATTACAACAAGGCATGGTTGTCATTAAGGAGAGGCACATTGATTCGATTCTGGCATGCCAACTTCCCAAGATCGTCAAAGACTATCCTGAAAGCGATTCAGAACAAGTGTTTCAATGGCTTTGTCACATATGTGGCCAACTCACGGAGCCTGATCTAACTGTCTTTTTGCGTGTTTCCGACGCAGAACTCAAACGGCGTATTGAGTCACGAGGTGAGCAGGCAACCGAAAACGACTTTGCTGTATTCAAAAAACGTCAAAAGATCTATGATCGTCTTGCCGCAGAGAATCGGCATCGCTGGCTGGAAGTAATGAATGAAGGAAACCCGCAAGCAGCCGTCCAGATCATTTTTGAAGAAGTGGAACGACGGCTCGGCGCTCGCTAAATTGCCTATAAGGGCAGAAAACATTCTGCCCTTTATTTTTTGCGTACAAACCCTTTACACAAAATAAAAATAGCGTTAAAGTAGTTAACAAATAAGATACAGCGCATTATTTGAAAAACGTTCTTTCACAATCAAAATAAGGAGGGAATTTCCATGAGACTACGTACAGTCGTAATTGGTTTGGGTAGGCAGTCAAGAGAAGATCATCTCCCGGCTATCATGCAAAGTTCAAACTTTAAGTTAGTTGGCGTCTGTGATATTAACCAGAAAAAGGCAGAGGAAGTTGGAATACATTACAATGTCCCCTACTACACCGATCTTGGTGAACTGATCAATGATCAAGATTTCCAAATTGCGGTGGTTGCTATTCCGCATCACGCTTACTTGGATGTGATTAGTGTGCTTGTGACAGCAGGCAAACACATTATCAAAGAAAAGCCGTTCGCTACCAGTATTGCCGAAGCAAAGCAACTTCTGCAGATTCTGCGCGGTGGGAAGGTTTATCTGGGTGTTACTGTCCAGCGCCGATTCAATCCCATCTATCGGACATTTCATCAACTCAAAAAGTATATAGGGAAGATCTATTCCATTGAGGGTGCATACACGATGAACATCGTTGATCTGGATACGGGATGGAGAGCTTCCAAGGAACTTTCTGGTGGTGGAGCACTGGTGGATATGGGTTACCACTTCGTCGATTTGCTGATCTGGTACTTCGGCATGCCGGTTTCGGTAACAGCGCGAATGACACGGGGTAATCGTCCCGGTCAGCAGTATGATGTGGAGGATACCGTACACCTTTTATTCGATTATCAGTTGGGGTTTGAGTACGACGAGAAGCTCGTCGGAAACTTCGTGATTTCCCGCGTTTACCCAGAAAAGCAGGAGCGTGTGCGTGTGTTTGGCACAAATGGCGTCGTTGAGGTCTCCCGCGGCTTAATTCGCCGACTTGACATTAACGGTAACGAAATTGAACTGCTTGAGCGGCAGGATTGAACTGCTTGAGCGGCAGGGCGGTTGGCCATCGGCGGCGATTGAGCAGCTTGACTATTTTGCCGAGAAAATTCGTCGGTTTACTCCCGGTTTTCTTCCTGATTATACCGAGCACCTGCAACATGTGGCGGTTATTGAGGCGGCGTACGAATCGGATCGTTTAGGAACGTCATGTCGTCCAGACGAATTCCTAAAGTTGATCCAAGAAACCAAAGAGGAGGAATAGCCATGACTCAACTTGCAATCCTAGGTGGTTCTAAAACCATCAACACGAAAGGACCGCACTTTGTGTGGCCCCGCATTACGGAAGCTGTGGAGCAAGTAGTCATTCGACAACTTCATGCTACCATCTCGATCTATGATCGGTCGGGTGTAATTGAAGAGTTCGAAACGACTTTCGCAAGCTATCACGGTCGGCGATACGCGCTTCTCTCCAATTCCGGCACTAGCGCCATTTACTCGATGTATGAAGGACTGGGATTGGGGCCTGGCGACGAGGTAATCTGCCCTACGTACACATTCTTTGCAACTGTCAGTCCGCTGATGCATACAGGTGCAACGCCGGTATTCTGCGACTGCGGACCTGACGGCAATATTAGCGTTGCGGAGATCGAAAAACGCATCACGCCGCGAACCAAAGCGGTGGTGGTAACCCACATGTGGGGCGTTCCGTGCGATATGGAAGCAATTGTGTCCATTTGTCGAAGACACAATCTGCGTTTACTGGAAGATTGTTCGCACGCGCACGGCGCGAAAGTTAACGGCAAGCTCGTTGGTACATTCGGCGACGCGGCAGCATGGAGTTTGCAGGCACAGAAAACTATCACTGGCGGCGAAGGTGGCATTATGCTCACTGACAACGAGGAGGTGTATTACCGTGCACTGCTCCAGGGACGCTACAACAAGCGGTGCAAGCAGGAGATACCAGTAGATCACCCGTTGGCAATCTTCAGCACGACAGGCTTCGGACTGAAATTTCGCGCGCATCCTTTGGCAGTTGCCATAGCACATGAACAGCTCTCTCACCTGGAGGAATGGCTCGCACAAAGGCAATCTTATGCAGAGAAGATGACAGCGGCTTTCAGTCAGTTTCCTTTTCTGAAGACTCCTCAAGTTTCCGGCAAGAGAGCTGGCTGGTATGCCTACGTGATGCAGTTCGATGCTTCCCATTCAAATGGGATCAGTGTTGACCTTTTCACTAAAGCAGTGCTGGCTGAGGGGCTTGTTGAACTTGATCGTCCACGATCCACGATGCCGCTTCACCGTCTTCCACTGTTTACCGAGCCGGAAAAAGCACTACCGAGATTGTATCCGCACCCGGTTAAGCAGAAACAACAATCTTTTCCTGCGGCGGATTACTTCTACGAGAACGCCCTCAAACTTCCGGTGTGGTCATTCCCTGACGAAGAAGATATGGTGAATCTCTACATTGAAGGCATCGTCAAAGTGGCGTTGGTCATCAGAGACAATCCTGAGCTTCTACTTGCCATAGAAACAAACAAGTAGTATAATTCAAGAAAGGAGAAAAGCCCATGCAATCAAATATCGACCACAATCTCATTCGGCGGCTACTCACCGAAAGCCAGAAGGACGGCGTACAGAAACTGGTCGTGGGTGCAGTGATTCGCAGAGACAATAAGTTTCTGCTCCTTGAGCGGGTTCCATCTGATTTTATGGGTGGGCTCGTTGAGTTTCCAAGTGGTGCTGTTGATGCAGGAGAAGACCTGCTCACGGCACTCGCGCGGGAGACAAAAGAAGAAACTGGACTCACAATTACTTCAATTATCTCTTACCTTGGCTCATTTGATTACACTTCGGGGTCTGGTAGGAAGACGAGACAATTCAACTTCCTCGTCGAAGTCGCGCCTGGAGAGGTCAAGATCAGTTCTACCGAACACCAAGCGTATCATTTCATTGCACCAACCGATGAAGCGTTTACAACGCTTAACATCTCGGATGCGGTTAAGGAGGTTATCAAAACCGTGCAGCAACAGTGATGACGGTGCTCAAAACGGACATCCACAGCCCCAGCGGGGAATACCCATGGGGCTTTTTGTTTTGACCATACTTAAAAATTTTAAGCGTGCCCTTAAAAGAAAAATAGAAATTTTTGCGGGCTTTGCTTGCCCCGCGTCAGAGGAGCAGAGCTGCTGGGTGGGTTAAGCCGCGCCGAAGGCGCGGCTACATTCCATCAATCAAGATTTTTTGATAAAATAAGTTAGAGCTTGGTTGTATAACCACACCAAAATCTGACCTTTGGATTTTGAAAGAGCAATTTTATAGGCGACCGAAAGCGGCCGCCTGTTGATTTTTCATTTTTATTGCGCGCTGTTAGTTGGTGTTGTTAATAAATTTGAATTTTCTGCGAAGAAGGTAGTAGATAACAAAAGGAGAAATTATCCATAAAAATGTGTTTAGTATATATGTAAAATCTATTTTTGAAACATTCCCTTTTAAAATATTCGCAATTACATTAAATGAAAGTAAGTGTGGAGTAGATAAAATCAAGCTGGTAAAATTTGAATAATACAGCCAAGAAGTAACTATGGAGACAATAACATACCCCCAAAATACACGATTTGCAAACATCCATTTATTTTGCGGCTTGGCGATTTTTGACAAAAAAACAATCAGGTAGTAAATGGCAAAAGTAGCAAAAATAAACATCAAAATATCGGCAAAAATATTTCTGGCAGAGCCTGCGCTTGAACCACCTGCTATGATTGGAATGGTAAAAAGAGTAATTATGGAAGTTACCGGCACAGCCAAGAGTGCCAGGATGGGATATATTATTTTTTTCCAGCTGGGGGTATTTTGGTCCATATTTTTTAGTGCTTAAATTATTTATAAATATACCTTAATTATATGGTGCTATTTGACATTGTCAAAGAAGCAGCTCAGAGTAAATTTTTATGTGGTTTATTTTAGGATGGTAAAATTTTTTTGGCGCAATTATTTTTTACAATTTATTTTATCAAAACTGAAAAGCTGTATTTACACCAAGGCTATTATAATAATTTTTGGATTTCCATATCCAATTTATCAGAACTGGTAATAACCTTATCTTTGAACCTGATGATGCCTTGCTTATCCAGAATATAAGTAATCTCAAACCTGTTTAAAGAATATTTTTGAATAATTTCAGCGCCTCCTTCTGCATCAGCGTAATACCAAGGAGTGTTGTTGCCTGTTTTGAATTGTTGGATAAAACTTTTGCTATCTCGCGGATCAATATCAACGGTTATAAAAACAACCCCCTCTTCTTGGTATTTGTAATATACAGGAGAAAATTGCCTAGCTTCCATAACGCAAGTTGGACACCAAGCGGCAGATGATGTAATAACAACTATATTTCCGCGCAGTGAGGCTTTGGTAATTTTTTCCCCGTCAATAGTCGTTAGGGAAAAATCAGGAGCCATTTCTCCCACATCTATACCTATATTTAGTTTAGGAGTTTGTTTGATGCTCTGTTTGTTTACTATTGCGTAAGCGCCAATAACAATTAGAGCTAAGGCAAGTATTGTAATTAATTTTTTTTGCATAAGTTATTTTTGAATGTTTTTAATATTATTACAATCATCACAAATGCCAATTACTTTACGGGCGCTGAAGTACAGGCTAACAACAACTAGGGCGATAGCCCCAGCTACCACATAAGGCTGTTTTTCTAAAATGAAAAATATACTGCCCGCCCCCAAAAAACCCAAAATCGCAGCAACACAGGAGGAGCAGGCGGCCGTTGCCAGCAATCCTCCAAAAAAAGCGGAAAAAGTGCCTGCTCCGCCTTGGACGGCAGTTCCTATGCGGCCCTTCCTTGATCGGACAAATAAAAATACTTGCATAAGTACCAGCAGGGAGGAGACGGCTGACAGGGCGATAAACAAAATATAGTCACGCGGCGCAAGCAAGCTCAATTGAAAATCAAGGCCGTTTCCTGGCGTGAGCCATACGGGAACAAAAATATAAGCAGCGACAAACAAGACAAAAACAATAATAAACCACAATTTATAAGATTTTTTTGCCAATATTTGTTTTGCTGCCAAAAATATGATTGATAAAACATTTTTCATATACAGCAGCTTAATTTTGAAATGTCTTTTTTAAAGGAAAGGGCGGCTATTTTAATCGCTTCTGATAAGGTGGGGAAAACGGGTAGAGAATTTATAACATCGTCAATTGTGTTTTTGTTTTTTATTAACACCATTGCTTGAGCAATAATGTTGCCAGCGTTCGGTCCAAGGATATGAACACCTAAGATTCTTTTGTCTTTAGGGTTGATCATCATTTTTATCATTCCTTCGTCTCGGCGGGTGATGATAGCTTTGGGGATGGCAGAAAAAGGAACTAATCGGCAGGAGCAGACCTTCATTTGCTTCATCTGTTGCTCCTCGGTTAATCCCACTGCCGCAAGTTGAGGATCAGTAAAAACTGTATAAGGAACAGTGTTGTAGTCAAGGGAAAGGGAATTATCATTTAGAGCATTCTCAGCAGCCAGTGTTCCTTCATGGCCAGCAGTTGTTTCAAGTCTGAGTGGCGCATTTATCACATCGCCCACCGCAAAAATATTTTTTTGAGAGGTTTGGAAGTATTGGTTTACTATAACCGCTTGTTTTTTATTAGTTTCAACTCCAGCTTTTTCTAATCCCAACTCTTGCGTATTTGGGATTTTGCCAGCAGCCAAAAGTATTTCTTCTGTTTCTATATTTTCTTCTTTTTTCTCTACTTCAAAGACAAGCATTTTCCCTTTGTTGGTTTGTTTAGCGCTTTTGATTTGTGCATCCGTTTTTATCGTAATACCTTCTTTTTCTAGAAGTTCTTGCAGACGTTTGGCAAGAGCAGGTTCAGCAAGCGGTAAAATAGAATGGCCGCGTTGTAAAATTGTAACTTTTGTTCCAAAACGGGTAAACATTTGGGCAAATTCTAATCCCAACGGTCCAGCTCCTATTACGGCTAAGCTGCGGGGTAATTTTTTTAACCGCAGCGCTTCAATATGAGTCAAAAATCCGACTTGTCTAATTCCGGCAATTGGTGGAATGTTGGCAGTTGAACCAGTGGCGACAATAAATTTTTCTGCTGATAATTTTTTGTTGTTTATTTCTATTTCATTTGGAGAAACAAATTTTGCCCTTCCTTCAATTGCTGTTACATTTTTTAAGTTTTTTAACACTTTTTCATATTTCTCTTGGCGCAGTTTGTCAACTAGTGAAAGTTCATCTTGCACTATTTTTTGAAAATCCATTTTTTTTACCTCAAGTTCAACGCCAGGGATATGGTGATGTTTGGCAAGGTTTAATATTTTACCCGCCCACAGAAGTGTTTTTGATGGCACGCAGCCAACATTAACACAAGTACCACCCCAAGGAAGACCAGCGTTGATGAGAGCTGTTTTTGCTTCCAGCTCGTTGGCGCGGATGGCAGCTGCGAATGCTCCTGCACCTCCGCCGATGATAATAAGATCAAATTTTTCCATATTTTTTTATTTAAATTATTTAAAGCAATCTTTGTTGCAAAAATTTTATTAAAGGCGATGGCTTTATTCGGTAGTAAACATTGCGGAAGCGGCGGCGGCTTTGCACCAAATCGGCTTGCTTTAATTTGGCCAAAGTATGGGATACAGCCGATACTGATACCCCGACAATCTCTGCTATTTGGCTAACTGACAGTTCTTGATGTCGGCAGAGAAGATAACAGATTTTCAAGCGGGTAGGGTCGCCAATCATATTAAATTCTGCCGCGCATTTAATAAGCGCTTCTTTATTTTCTAGTTCTTTTTTTATTTGTTGTTTTTTTCTCATTTGCATATCTATTCAAATGATAATATATATTAGCAAATTATACAAACAAAATAATTTACTGGTTATAATATAAAAAGCTATTGATTTAAATA
>WFTD01000047.1 GCA_015485755.1 Patescibacteria group bacterium
TGATAGTATGGCTGTGGAATGTAGGCAGGGGAGGATTGGTAGGATCTGGGGAAAAAATAGATGGTTGGTGGCAGGAATTGGGGTGGGGATATAAATACATCAATTCTGATTTGGATAAAATAAAATATTATTTTAATTTTTACAAACAAACAGTTCAAGCTCAGCCAGAGCAAGCTGGCAGTATAAAAACAGAAATCGTTGATATTTTGAAGGAAAAAATAGAAAATCAATCCAGTTCAACTTCTACAACTTCTACTATTGACAAAGTAAACAATGCCAAAGAAGAAAAAACAGGAGAACAATAAAAACGAGATATTAGCCGCGCAAGTAATTGACCGTCCGCTAGTTGAAGAAATGGAGCAGTCATATCTTGATTATGCTATGAGCGTAATTGTTGCGCGAGCTTTGCCAGATGTACGCGATGGCCTTAAACCAGTTCACCGCCGCATTTTGTATGCTATGTGGACCTTGGGACTGAAAAGCGGATCTAAATTTAGAAAGTCAGCTACAGTAGTAGGTGAAGTTTTGGGTAAATACCACCCCCATGGCGATGCGGCTGTGTATGACAGTATGGTGCGGATGGCGCAAGATTTTGCCATGCGCTACCCTTTGGTAAATGGCCAGGGTAATTTTGGATCATTAGATGGCGATTCGCCCGCTGCCATGCGCTATACCGAAGTAAAATTGCAGCCAATTGCTGAAGAGATGCTTTATGATTTGGAAAAGGAAACAGTTGATTTTATTCCCAATTATGACGGATCACACAAAGAGCCAGTGGTATTGCCAGCTAAACTGCCAAACCTTTTGCTTAATGGATCAATGGGCATTGCTGTAGGGATGGCAACTTCTATCCCTCCGCACAATTTAAGCGAGGTAGTAGATGCTATTGTGCATGTTATTGATAATCCTGAGGCTACTATTGATGACTTGCTGGAGTTTGTTAAGGGACCTGATTTTCCTACTGGTGGGATTATTTTTAACCAAGAAGATATTCGTACGGCTTATGCTACTGGCAAGGGTAGGATAGTGATGCGGGGACGCGCTGAGATAGTTGAAGAAAAGGCGGGCAAGTTTTTTATTGTTATTACTGAAATTCCTTATCAGGTAAATAAAGCCAGTCTTTTGGAAAAGATTGCTGATTTGGTAAAAGACAAGAGAATAGAAGGCATAAAAGATTTGCGGGACGAATCAGACAAAGAAGGTGTGCGGATAGTGATTGAGTTAAAGAAAGATGCCTATCCCAAAAAGATTTTGAATCAATTGTACAAGTACACCCAATTGCAGGATGCTTTTCATGTAAATATGTTGGCATTGGTTGATGGCATTCAGCCTAGGGTTTTGACTTTGAAGGGTGTGATTGATGAGTATATTAAGCATCGGCGAGAAATTGTAGTTAGAAGAGCCACTTATGATTTGAATAAAGCTAAAGACAGAGCCCATATTTTAGAGGGGTTAGTAATGGCACTTGAGGATATTGATAAAATTATCAATACTATTAAAAAATCAAAAGATAAAGATGATGCCAAAGTTAATTTGATCAGACGCTTTAAACTGACAGAGAGGCAGGCGGTCGCTATTTTGGAAATGAAATTGCAGCAATTGGCCAATTTGGAAAGATTAAAGGTAGAAGAAGAGTTAAAAGAAAAGAAAAAAATCATCAAAGAGCTGACCGCTTTGCTTAAAAGTGAAAAAAAGATTTTGCAAGTGGTGAAGGATGAGATTTTGGAGTTAAAAGAGAAGTACGGAGATGAGCGCCGCACTCAAGTAGTGCCGCATGCGGTTGATAAGTTTTCTCAGGAAGATTTGATCCCCAATGAGCCGATGGTGGTAACAGTTACTAGAGATGGTTATATCAAGAGACTTCCACCTGATACTTTTAAGACCCAAAGCCGCGGCGGAAAAGGGGTGATTGGCTTAACAACCAAAGAAGAAGATGTAGTGGAACATTTGTTTACAACCACCACCCATGCTGACCTTTTGTTTTTTACCAGCAAAGGCAGAGTGTTTCAGCTCAAAGGATATGATTTGCCAGCTGGCAGCCGCACCAGCAAGGGGCAAGCAATTGTTAACTTTTTGCAACTGGCGCCAGGCGAAAGAATCTCAGCGGTTTTATCTTTGACCGAGGCTCGGGCTGAATTTAAATATTTAGTAATGG
>WFTD01000048.1 GCA_015485755.1 Patescibacteria group bacterium
ATTTATAGCTTGACCTTGTGTTTGGTGAGGTTTTGTTGCTGTTTGGTTGACTAATATTATTAACAGGTTACACTATATTATGTAGTTTTATTTATTATGAAATCATTTTTTTATATTACAATTGTAGTTTTATCCATTTTCTCCCTGTTGTTGTTGCCGCTGGCAGTATCCAATTGCGGTGACAATGGTATTTATGTTGGTATGGTTGCCGGAGGTGATTGTGATAGCGGTGGCGGTGAAGGTATGAGTATTGCTCATTTGTCAGGCATGATGGATATTTTTTTAATATCAGTTACGGTAAATATTTTTTTGTTAATATTATATTGGCATAGAGCTGCCCATTTTCTCTCAGTGGTTGACATTATTTCTCCGCCTTTATTTCACTCGGTTAGATTGAGCCGGCAAGGGGTTTGTAGCTTGTTTTATCTGATGAAACCCCATGATAAATTATTGGCAATTTTAACCAAAATATACAAAAGACACTTTGCTTGGGCTTAGTTTTTGAGCTTCTATTTGCTAGAGGCTTATGTTTGCTCAGTTGTTGGCAAAGTGTTTTTTATTTTGGTTGATAATTAATAAAATAATATGCCCAAGAATAATAAAGTTTATTCAGTGATTTTGTCAGTTTTCGTTATAATTGCTGTTTTGGCAATTGGTTATGCGCTGGGAAAAGGAGGCCAGGGAAAATCAGAACTTCCTTTATTGCCAGGCAGGTTGGCAATTGAAGAAGATTATTATAATTTTGGCACGGTTGGACTGGATAATATTAGCCATACTTATGTTATTAAAAATGTTGGAGAAGGCCCATTGAATATTGCTAAGGTTTCAACATCATGCGGCTGCACTACAGCCAGGATTAAAGTCAATGGAGCGGTGAGCCGTTCATTTGGCATGGATCATGGCAATCTACCCCGTGCTGATATTGAACTTTTGCCTGGTCAAGAAGCAGAAGTGATAGTTACTTACAATCCTTTGGCGCACGGCTTGAAAAATGCTCGGGGCAGCTTTCGGCGCGCGGTATATATCCGCACGGAAAATCCCCAGGGCGAATACCAATTAACTTTTGATGTGACTGTTGATCCAGATAAAAAACCAAAAAAGATTAATGGTCCGTCTGTACAGTTTGACCGTTGGGAGCATGATTTTGGCCAAATACCAAAAAAAGGCGGAGTGGTAGAAACGACTTTTCAGTTGACTAATTCTGGCGATGAACCTTTGCAAATAAGCAGAATAACCACTTCTTGCGGTTGCACTTCAGCTGAAATTGAAAAAATGACAATTGCGCCGGGAGAAACAGTTCCATTGGTAGTAAAGTTTGACCCTGATTTTCACAAAGAGCCTCAAGGGCGTTTGGAGAGGATAGTAACTTTGTTTACCAATATGCCTGATAATGAAGAAGTTGAAGTGAAAATATATGCAGAAATTATTGATTAGTTTTGCCGGGTTGGCAGTTATTGCAGTTAGCGTTTTTTATCTACTTGTCAGCCCGGCTCAAGCCAAAACTTTTAGCCGAGCGGCTATCTATTACAACGAGGCTTGCGGCGGTTGTAATGTTTACCTCAAAGAAAAACTCATTCCTTTTTTACAAGAGCGAGGGGTTAAGGTAAAAATGTTTGATTATCTTAATGATAAGTCAGCCCGCCAAGCAATGAATCAGCGGCAGAAACAATTAGGCATCCCTTTTGAGCTTCAGAGTCATATAATGATTTTTTTGGACGAGGGAGAGGTGGTGTTGGGCGGCCACATTCCTTTGGTAAGGGTAGCAGAAATATTTCAAGCCAAAAAACTACCTGATCAGCTTACTCTTTTTCAAGACAAGATGCTTGAGATGGGTATCGATTCTGAAGTGGTGAATTACTTTGTTTGGCAGCCGGGCTTGGCGGTAAGAGAATACCCTTTGGCTGAATCCCTGGACACTTATTTGGCAGAATGGCAAGCTGGCAAAATACCATCAGTAGATGAAGATAAAAACAAATCTTTGTGGCCTTTGATTTTATCAGCCGGCTTGCTTGACGGTATCAATCCTTGTGCTATTGCCGTATTGCTCTTTTTTGTAGCTTTCCTGTTTACTTTACGCAGTAGTGTGGGTCGTATTTTTGCTTATGGCTTGGTGTATATAGTCGTTATTTACCTGACTTATCTAGGAATCGGCTTGGGGTTATTTAAGGCAATTATATTATCAGATCAGCCGCATTTAATGGCTAAGATTGGAGCTGGGTTGGTGATAGTCTTGGGACTGATAAATATAATCAATGTTTATTGGTCGCGCTTTCCTCTTAAGCTGCAGATTCCCAAATTTTCTCAGGGTGCTTTGAGGCATTGGCTTACCAGGGCTACTTTGCCGGCTGTGATAGTCGGAGCCTTTTTGGTAGGGCTTTGCACCTTCCCTTGTTCCGGCGGTATTTATGTGGCGATTGTTAGCTTACTGGCTGCCCAGCGCACTTTTTGGCAAGGGTTTGGCTACCTCTTGGTTTATAATGTGATGTTTGTTTTGCCTTTGTTGTTATTGTTGGGACTAGCAGGTAATAGGTATGTGTTGGGACGGGTTGCTGCTTGGCAATCTCGTTCAGATCAGAGGGTTAAATTGATAAGTGGAATTTTGATGGTTGTTTTAGGAATTGCCATTTGGTGGTGGTTTATTTAATTAATTATTAATTAATTATTTAGCTGAGAAATAGCTAAATAAAAAGGAAATAAAACTATGATTTGGCCTTTTTTGCGAAAAAAAGCTAAAATAGGAGGCAGTTCTTCTCAGTCTGCTTCCACTCCAAAGATGGAGTGTAATAGCGATCCTGATTGTCCCATGTGCCATGTTTCCGATGATATTGTTAAACAATTACAGGATAATGAAGGGGGAGATGAGCAGACAAGTGAGGAAAAAAAGTAACTTTTTGCCAGTTTAGCGGCATTAATTAGATAGAGGCCTTAATTTATAAGTTTTAGTGGATCCACAAACTGACAATTTAAAAGAGTGGGTAGAAAGCGCTGCCCAAGGTGATCGTCAGGCTTTTACTCGGATTTATGATCATTTGAGCGATAAACTGTTTGCTTTTGTAATTGGCCGGGTGGACCAGCGCGAGACAGCTTTGGATGTGTTGCAGGATATCTTTATAGATCTGTGGTTGGCTTTGCCAAGGTTTACTTTTCGCAGCACGCGGCAGTTTTATGCTTTTGTTTTCTTGCTAGCGCGCCGCCGTTTGGCAAAGCATTATCGTCAGCGACAGGGATGGCTTGAATTTTCCGATCGGTATATAAAAGAAAATTACGAATTGCCTGATCCTCAATTAAAATTGTTGTTGTCAGCTGTTAATAAGCTTTCAGACAAGCTGCAAGATGTTATCCAGTGTAGGTACTTTATGGGGCTTTCTTTGGAAGAAACAGCTGCTTATTTAGGGATCGGATTGAGTGCTGTCAAATTGAGACAGAGACGGGCTGTTTATAAGCTAAGAAAATTGTTACAATCAAATGAATAGGAAAAGTAATTTGGAAAAACAATTAGCAAATATTAGAGTAAAGCGTTTGACAGCCGCAGAAAAAGACAGGCAGCGTGATTATTTTTTGGCCAATCTACCCTCTCAGCAAACAGAAGCCAAATGGCTTTTATTATTAAATACACGCGTTATGGCACAAATTATTTTAACTATTTTGATAGTATTAGGCGGATCAATTGCTACTGTTAAAGCAGCGGACAATGCCAAACCAGGCGATTTGCTTTTTCCTTTAGATCGAGCTTGGGAAGAAGTAAGGATTGCCCTGGCGCCAGACAGTAAAAAAACAGAACTTGAGCTTGAATTCGCTCAAGAAAGGGTAAGGGAAGTAGCTTCTTTGGTAAGTGAATTATCATCATCGTCAACTGGTAATAACAGTCAAACAACAGCAAAAAGCGTTACCTCTACGCCTAAATTTACCACCCCCACTTCCACTTCGGTTTTTTCAGGTCGGGAACAAAAGAAATTAGAAAAAGCTTTAGCAGCAACTTGGCAGCAGCTGCTAAAAGTTAAAACAGATTTAAGTAAAGATAAGCAAGATCTTATCCAACCTTTACTTGATGAATTAGCAAGAGTATTAGAGTCTTTGCCAGCTGGCTCTTATTTGAAGGTTGAGGTTGATAATGACGGGCAAGAGGTGGAGATTGAAGTTAAGGAGGGTAATAGAAAGCGGGAGGTAGAGTTTAAGATAGAAAAAGACGGCAAAAAGATGAAAATTGAATCACGGGACAGAGAATTAGATAGAGATTATTCAAATGATAATCAAGTTGATGAGCGGGAAAATCAGGATCAAGGAGATGATCAAATTAATTCAAAAGAAGTGTTGTTGTCCAAGATTGAAGTAAAAATAGAAAATAATAAAAGCGAAATTGAGATAAAGTGGAACAATGGACAAGAAGAAAAAATAAAATTGAATCAGACAAATTTAAGCGATTTATTGTCTTATTTGTCTGGAAAGTATAATATCTCTCCAGAAGAAATTCAAGCAAAATGGAAAGTTGAATATCAAAATCTTTCAAATAATTCATTTGATGAGTTAGACAAAGATCAGGATGATGAGCGCCAAAGTTCTTTTCAGGACGGAGGCGGTGTAATTAGCAGCACCTCTACCGCTTCCCAAGTTTATTCGATAGAGATAAAGGTAAAGGGTGATTATTCAGAGATAGAGGTGAAAAGTGATCAAGGTGAAGAAAAAATTAATTCTAATTTAATTGATTATAATCAGCTGGTTGAGTGGTTGTCTAAACTCTATCAAATTTCCAAAGAGGAGCTGAAGAGTAAAATAAAGTTTGAAGTTGATGATGAGCAGCAGCAAGATGAGCATGATAAAGAGGACTAATTTTCTAAGAGATCAAATGGATAGAATCATTAAAACTAACCGGCATTGTCGGTTAGTTTTAATGATTTATAAAAGTTATTTATTTTATCGTTATATAATAAGGGTAGAAAAAAATTAAAAAAATGTTATAATATAAACAAGCAGGGCAAGAGAAAAAAACAATAAAGGTCGACTCTTGCTAATTACAGTTTTATAACTAAAATAGCGCTTTATGGATAAAAAAATATATATTCCTTTAGGTATTATCGTTATCATTGTTGTCTCTCTGTCTGTTTTCTATTTCTTGCAGCAAAGGATGTTATCCCTGGATGAGTCTATGGCTGTGAAGCCAGTTGTCAAAGAGCAGCCCGCAAAAGGCGGTGACATGGAAGCAGAGGTTGATTTGTCAAAGGATTTGTCTGATTTATCTGAAATAGCAGACGACAGTGATTTAGTTGAGATGGACAGTGATTTAGATGCTTTAACTCAAGATGATGCAGGCGGAGGGAGTGCTGGCGATATCTCTGGTTCAGGCCAAGCTTCGGTTGATGTGTCTGATTTGGAAGGTATTGACCAGTCATTAAGTTCAGAGCTTGACGATTTGGGAGCTACTATTAGCGATTTGGAAGGGCTGGGTGATGATTCAAGCTACAGTGACTTGGGAACAACGCTAGATGATTTGTTATTGTAATTATAATTAATATTCAGCTTATGACAGGTAAAAATAAATTTATAATTATAGCTTTGGTTGCGGTGATGGCCTTGGCGGCATTTTCGCCGGTTTTGGCCCAGCCATTTCCTTCTTCAGCCAGGCAAATGGTTGGACAGTTCAAGACAGCCCGTGATCAGTTTAAAAAAGAGGTTGATTTTTATCGCAGTTCACGCCAGCAATTTTTATCAGCTCGCAATAAGCTAAGGCAAGCAAAGAACAATCCAGAAATAAGAGCTCAATACGAAGAGCGCGCTCGCGATTTATTGCGCAAGTCAATTAACATCATGATTGGGAGGTTGGAAGCAATCAAAGCTTGGGTTGCAAATAGAAAGGAGCTTGACGATCAGACCAAAAGCCAGGTTTTGGCCGAGATTGACAAGGATATTGCCTGGCTGAAGGACAAAGAAAGTCAAGTTGACAATGCAACTATTGATGAGATTAGGTCATCTGCCAAAGAAGCTCGGCAGTATTGGCAGAGACAAAGATGGCAAGTAAAAAAGATAGTAGCCCAACTATGGACAGCTAGGTTGAACTATGCTTTGGATAGATTTGAGCAGGCTTTAGATAAGGCCGAAGAGAAAATCAATGAATTGAAGCAGGCTGGTTATGATACAGCTGAACTTGAGGAGATGCTGGCTGATGCGAGAAATAAATTGGACGAGGCTCGGTCTAAATATGAGCAAGCCAAGGAAAAATGGCAAGAAATTGACAACTTGCAAGAAGCTAACCAGTTTTTCAAAGAGGTTAGGGATTATATCAAAGAGGCCAACCAATATTTACGCGACGCTTACAGGAAACTGCGGGAAATTATTGAAGCTCTCAAGCAAGCCGCCCAAAGTTAATTGCTCAAGAGGCATTTGTTTTGTTGGTTAAAAATACCGCCCCTGCAAAGGGGCGGTATTGATTATTTTTCTTTAGTGTTTTAATTTAAAGATACAAATAAATAGGGAGGGCAAATGAACAGTACCTTGTTAATTGTTAACCCCTATACTACCACTTATGAAGAATTTGGAAATATATTAAGAGAGTTTGCTAGGTTTATTGATTCTGGTGATATTTATTACCAACAGCAAGCAGTTGAGGTATTGGCGCGTAAGGCCCGTGATTTTTTGGAAAACAATAAGTATTTGTCAGAAATGGATTATAGCGAAGTGGTATCCAAGGGGCTGCAGCTGCAAGACCATCTTTATATTTTTGTTGGCGATATTTTTTGGCAAGCAATGACCAAGATTGGCGAGGAGGGAAAATTTTTTCAAGAGTTTACTGATGAGGATATAACTGCTTTTTTGGGTTGGTTGTTAAAAACTATTGATGTGACAATGGCAGCTTATTTAGCTTCGCTTGATATGGAGGCAGTTGATTTTTTGAGAGTAGTAAATGACTTTTTGAGGGAGGCTTTGCAGCAAGTTTATTGTACCTAATTTTGATTCTGCTTAAATAATTTTATTACAAAAACCACCACCTTAGTTAGAGGAGGTGGTTTTTTCTATAATATTGACATTTACTATTTTTTGACAGGAGATTGTTTGATTTTTGCTTTTGGGTTAGCAGAAGTTATTGTTTGGATAATGTAATGCATTTTTTGGATTTGCCTGTGGATAAAAAGTATGCTATATTGTATATACCCCTAGGGGGGGTATTGGTATAAAAATTAAATTAACAGTTAAATTAACAGACATGAAAAAGTATTATCATCAGCATAAAGACCAAATTTTGCGCCGTTTGAAAATAATTGAAGGGCATTTGCGCAAAGTGCGAGAAATGGTTGAGGATGATAAATATTGCATTGATATTATCAATCAATCATTGGCAGTGCAAAATGCCCTAAAGGAAGTTGACGCGCTTTTGCTGGAAGACCATCTTTCCTCTTGCATACCAAAAGCAATCCCAGGTATTAACAAGAAAAAACAACAAGAACTTTTAAAATTGTATAGAGCTAGCAGAAAATAATAATTAAATTATAAAAAATATGAAAAAGTATTTATTTATCATAATAACCCTGGCTGCTTTCATGCCGTTTTGGGTGAATGCTCATGCTGGCCATATGAGCGCTGAAAATGATATGGCAGATGAGGCAACTTCAACAGAGATGCAGTTGGAGATGGGAAGCGTTTCTATTGATGATATTTTGGCAAAAATTATGAAAGAGCAGGGAGTGACCAGCAGAGAAATGATTGATTGCCAAAGGGTAAGTGAAAATGATTTGGAAGTATTGGGAGATGCAATTATGGAAAGAATGCATCCGGGCGAGGCGCATGAGTTTGCCGATCAAATGATGGGAGGTGAAGGATCAGATAGTTTGCGGGCCATGCATATTTTGTTAGCCAAAAGATATTTAGGTTGCGCTAGCAGTGATGATTATAGAGGAGTGGCAGGTATGATGATGGGAGACTATGATGATATGATGGGACCAGGTATGTTTTATGGCGATGACACTCAGCAAATAGGGTTTGGTTGGGGAGGAATGACTTTTGGTATGATTGCTTTTTGGGCTGTTATTATTGCTATATTTGTTTGGTTGGTAAAAAGCTTGATTGGCGGAGGAAAAAATAAGGCTTTGGCTGTTTTGGCTGAAAGATATGCCCGAGGTGAGATTAGCCAGGCTGAATATGAAAAAATGAAAAAAGAAATTGATATGAAGTAAAACGGTAATAAAGAGATAATATGAACAGCAGTAATTCAACCAAACAAAACAGATCCAATAGCCAGCCTTCTTTGCAAGCAGGGAAATATATTATATTAGCAGCTGCAACTTTGACTGTAGTATCGGCAGCAGCGCTTGTTTTAGCTTATTATTTGTCTATTTCTTCCCCTCAGATAAGCGCAAACAAACCGGAAGTCATACAAGCAAACAAAGGCAAAGCAGAAATTGATTTGGTCGAAATCATCCCTCCGCAGGGAGTAGAGCTGCCTATTGTTTGGGGGGATTTAGGCAGGCAATTGGTGGAAAAAGGAGTTATTGATTATGAAAAAATATCAGCTTTATATCAGCGGCGGGGAGGTTTGCCAGCAGAAGAGGAGAGGTTGCTTTTGTCTGACAATACGGGCAAAATGACAATAACACCCCAAAATGCCTCTTTTATTTTGAACCTTGCTTGGGCTCTAGGCCTGGCTAACAAAAATCCGATTTTGACTGAGGGACCAATGATGGATGAGCGTTATGGCGGAGCTGATAAATTTGCTTCTACCGGAGGTTGGATTTTGGCAGATGGCAATGTTATGGACCATTATTCTAAATATGAGCTAGTTAAGTTGACTGAGGAGCAACAAGCTCTAGTAGAAAGGGTGGCCAAGAATATTTACCGTCCTTGTTGTGGCAATTCAACTTATTTTCCTGATTGCAATCACGGTATGGCTATGCTTGGTTTATTGCAACTTATGGCTGCTCAAGGAGTTAGTGAAAATGAAATGTACAAATACGCCTTAAGCATTAATTCTTACTGGTTCCCCTCCACTTATGCTACTATCGCTAAATTCTTTAAACAGCAGGGTATTGAGTGGAAGGATGTAAATCCGCGGCAAGTTTTGTCGGTTGATTATTCTAGCGCTATGGGGTATAGCCAGGTAGTTAAAAAAGTTGCTCCAGTAAATGTTGACAC
>WFTD01000049.1 GCA_015485755.1 Patescibacteria group bacterium
AATGTAAACAGTTCTTTCCATTAGAAAATTATTCCAAACAGCTTTATTTGCTCGTTTGGAGTAATTTTTTTCTGCTAACCTTTATATCTGTGTGAACCGACCACACAGACATAAAGCAAAAACAAAAATAAAATTAAAAAAAGGTGCCTTCCCACAAAGGGGAACAAGCACCACAGGTTGGCAGAAAAATAAATTTGCCTAGTCGGAAGGCGCTAATTGTCTGTTTGGTAGAAAATACAGACAATCACTTAAAAATAAGTGATTATCTGTTCAGCCAAACAGTTATAGCGCCGGGTGTGACGGTCTTAATAATAACAGTGTCATTGAGGCGCCGGTCACCCCGGCGCTTCTTTGTTTTTTAAGCCAAAATCAAACAAAAGTCAAGGGCTGGATAGGAGGTTTTGTTTATGATATACTAAGGCTATAAAATTAAAATTCATTTTATGGATGAACAAATTATCAAACAAGCCAAAGAAAAGTTATTGGCTGAAAAAAAGAGATTAGAGGCTGAGCTTGTCAGTTTTGCTGACAAAAAGGAGAAGGTAGAGAATGATTTTACCTCTCGTTTTCCTAATTACGGCGATGATGTTGATTCTAATGCGGCTGAAGTTGATCAGTTTGCCGCCAATGTCGCCTTAGAACAAGATCTGGAAAAACTTTTGCAAGATGTTTCTGACGCTTTGGCAAAGATTGAAGAAGGCAAATATGGCGTATGTGAGCGTTGCGGCCAAGAAATTGAAAAAGAAAGGCTACTTGCCTATCCGGCTGCGCGCGAATGCCAACGCTGCAAAGATATAAAATAATGATTAGCAAGCATTATTATTTGATTTTTTCTTTATTTTTTTTATTTGTTCTTGATCGTTTAGTGAAATTATTATTGGTCAATTATCCCATTGGCAATTTTTCTATTGGTCCGATTAGTATTTTATTCCATTTAAATCAAGGGGCTATTTTCGGCATAAACATTTCCCGTTTTGTTTTGCTGGTAGCCATGGTAATAATTTTTATTGTTTTGTTTAATTGGCTAATATCAGCTTGGCAGGCAAAAGAGTGGCTTATATTTTATTCTTTATCATTGATATTTATTGGGGGATTAAGTAATTTTTTGGATAGGTTTTATTTTGACGGAGTGGTTGATTTTATTAGCATAAGTTTTTTGCCTATATTTAATTTATCCGATCTTTATATAACAATTGGGCTGGTGCTGTTATTTTTTACTTGGCGCAGACAGACTAATGTCTTTTAATAATTTTTATGTCTAGCAAAATATTATCATGTACAGTATGGGGGCTTGATGGCGTGTTAGTTGAAGTTGAAGCTGACATAACCCCAACCAGTTTGCCCGCTTTTATTATTGTTGGTTTGCCTGACACCGCTGTTCAGGAATCACGCGAACGCATTCGAAGCGCAATAAAAAACAGTGATTTTAAATTTCCCGCTGCTAGAATCGCTGTTAATTTAGCTCCAGCTGATATAAAAAAACAAGGACCCAGCTTTGACTTGCCGATTGCCCTGTCAATTTTATCAGCCAACAATGTAATCCCTGCCTTTGCCTGGCAGGATGTTTTTATTGTGGGGGAATTATCTTTGGCGGGAGAGTTAAGGTCGGTGCAGGGGATGTTAGCAATGCTTATTAGCGCCAAGCAGCAAGGAATAAAAAAAGCAATCGTCCCTTTTGCTAATTGGGCTGAGGCTAGGTTAATCAAAGGAATTGAGATATTGCCAGTTAGAAATTTGAAGGAGGCGGTAGCTGTTTTGCAAGGGCAGCAGTTGGACTTGCCCCCACCAGAGCAGGATAATGATAATTTGGCAGATAAGGTAACAGTAGATTTGGCCGATGTTTATGGGCAGGAGACAGCTAAGCGCGCTTTGGAAATAGCAGCTGCTGGCGGGCATAATATTTTGTTTTTTGGGCCGCCGGGATCAGGCAAAACAATGCTAGCTCGGGCTTTGGTAGGAATTCTTCCGCCGCTATCAGAAGAGGAAAGTTTGGAAATAACAAAAATTTATTCAGTTGCTGGCTTGCTTTCCTCTCAATTTCCTTTAATTAAAAATAGGCCGTTTCGCACTCCCCATCATACTGCCTCGGCTGTGTCGTTGGTAGGGGGCGGTGCTAATATTAAACCAGGGGAGATAAGTTTAGCTCATCGCGGCGTTTTGTTTTTGGATGAATTTCCAGAATTTCCGCGAGCGGTGCTGGATTCATTGCGGCAGCCGCTTGAGGACGGTATAGTAACAATTTCTCGAGCGCAAGGAAGTTTAAGTTTTCCAGCTAAATTTATGTTGGTAGCAGCGATGAATCCGTGTCCTTGCGGTTTTGCTTCCGATCCAGTGCGGACTTGCGTTTGTAGTCCAGCGCAAATAATAAGATATCAAAAAAAGATTTCTGGCCCTCTTTTGGATCGGATTGATTTGCACATTGAAGTGCCGCGAGTTGATCAAGATAAAATTATGAATCAAGTAAGCCAAGAGAGTTCAGCCGTAGTAGCTCAAAGGGTAAAACAAGCCAGAGCAATCCAGCGCCAGCGGTTTTTTAACAGGAAAATATTGACTAACTCTGAAATGGGATCGGCTGAACTCAAAGAATTTTGCCAGCTAACAGCTGAAGGAAAAGATTTTATGCGCCAAGCAATGGAACGGTTTTATTTGTCAGCCCGCGCTTTCCATCGTTTATTAAAGTTGGCCCGCACTATTGCCGATTTGGAAGGAGAAAAGCAAATATCAATTAAACACTTGGCTGAAAGTTTGCAGTATCGCCCTCGGGTTGATTGATTTATTATTTGGTGTAAGTAAGAGGATTTATTTTGCGTCCATTTATTCTTACTTCAAAGTGAATGTGAGGGCCAGTAGACCAGCCAGTTGAACCAATTAGGGCAATAACATCGCCTCGTTTGACAGTATCGCCTTTTTTGACCAGTAGTTTGGAGGAATGAGCATATAGCGTCACCATGCCGTTGCCATGATTAATCATAACATTATAACCATACCCCCTATTCCACCCGGCTCTAATAACTTTACCATCTTCAGCCGCATAAATTGGATCTCCCATTCTGCCATTTATGTCCAAAGCGCGATGGCGCAAACTGTAGTATTGGTTAATACGGTGTGACTTGGCTGGCCAGAGCAGCTTGGTACCTGAATTGGGGTTGGCTGGCGCTGGCTTTGGTTTGGTCAGTATTTGTTTTAGGCTAAGAGATGTTTTGGGTTTGGATTTTTTCCTTATTTTAGGAGCAGGCGGCACTCCATCTGGTATAAATATTTGAGAGCCTACCTTAAGGGCTCGCGGATTTATGTTATTAGCTTCAATAATAGCTATTTCGTCTGCTTGGTAAAGATCAGCTATTTTTTTAATAGTATCGCCTGATTTGACTGAGTGAATAACTCCATTTTGCGGGGGGATTGTCAGTTTATCACCCGGCCTGATTATGGAGAATTTGGTTAGTTTATTAGTCCACAGCAAAGTGTTTATTGATAAGCCGAATTTTTTGGCAATTGAAGAGATCGTATCGCCTGATTTCACCACATATTCTTCAATTGTTGTTCTGGTTGGAGGTTTGTCAGGGGCGGTGAGATGTTGCTTGATCAAAACCGAACCGCCTCTAGCCAGAGCGGTGTTTTCTTCAGGTTGATTTGCCGTATTGTCACTGACTATTGTTTGGGACCGATTGGCTAAATAGTGATTGTTAAGATAGGAAATCGGTTGTATTTGCGCTGGTTTTGAGTCAGTTATGATTATATCACCGCCAAATTCATCTTGTACCAGTTGAAACAGCAAGCTACTTCTGCCCAACTCATCCCTGCTTAATTCTTTTGCCCTGAGGTTGTTAGTAGTGATTAGTGAAGTTATCAGTACTACAATAGCAATTGCTGTTATTTTGTTGTTGATGATAAATGAAATTTTATTATTGTAGCGCTGGCGGTGGTATTTTGTAATCCTTTTTGCTTTTATGTAAATTTTATATATTTTTAGCAATATTTTTTTGTACAAAAAAGCTGCTATCCAAGATAGCGGCTTCAATATTATTTGCAAAACTTTGCCAGCCAACTTAACAGAAGTTGGAATGGTTTTGATAATTCTTATCAGAAAAAGCAGTATTAAATTGTGTATTTTTTCAGTAATAAAATATTTTTTAGTCAAATTTTAATATACTAGAGAGCATTATTTGTGTCAATAAGTATTTGCACAGGCAAACAATTGTGTTAAATTAGATATGTTCAGTCATTAATTTTATTGGATTATGGACAAGCATTATGATCACAAGTCAATAGAAAAAAAATGGCAAAATGTTTGGGAGGAAAATAAGATATTTGAAGTAACAGAAGATGAAAGCAAGCCAAAGTATTATACTTTGTGCATGTTTCCCTATCCTTCTTCCCAAGGGTTGCATGTTGGCCATCCTGAGAGTTATACCGCAGTTGATATAGTAGCTCGTTATATGCGGCTGAAAGGGTTTAATGTTTTAAATCCAATTGGCTGGGACGCTTTTGGTTTGCCGGCAGAGAATTATGCCATCAAGCAGGGGGTGCCGCCCTGGGAGACCACTCAGAAGTCAATTGACAATTTTCGTCGCCAGATAAAATCTTTTGGCTTTTCTTATGATTGGTCGCGGGAAGTAAACACTTCTGATCCTTCTTATTATAAATGGACGCAGTGGATGTTTTTGCAAATGTATAAACACGGTCTTGCTTATCGATCTAAAGCCAAAGTAAATTGGTGTGACAGCTGCCAGACTGTGTTGGCTAATGAACAGGTAGTAGATGGCAGGTGTGAACGCTGCAAAAACGAAGTGAGGCAAAAGGATTTGGAGCAATGGTTTTTTCGAGTGACCAAATATGCCGAGGAGCTTTTGCAGGATTTAGATAAAATTGACTGGCCTGAGCCCATCAAAGCCGCCCAGCGCAATTGGATTGGCAAAAGCGAGGGAGCTGAGCTTGAGTTTAAAGTGAAAGACACTGATTTTTCTATTAAAGTTTTTACTACCAGACCTGACACTCTATATGGCGCAACTTATATGGTGCTGGCGCCCGAGCATCCGCTGGTAGAGAAGCTGCGCTTTCAGATTGACAACTGGGGTGAGGTAGAAAAATACAGAGAGGAGACGCAGAAAAAGTCAGAATTGCAGCGGACTGATTTGAACAAAGAAAAGACCGGCGTTAAACTCAAAGGAATAAAAGCCATCAATCCAGCCACTGGCAAGGAAATTCCGGTGTTTATTGCTGATTATGTGCTCATGTCTTATGGTACTGGCGCTATTATGGCAGTGCCGGCGCATGATGAAAGAGATTTTGAATTTGCTCAAAAATTTGATTTACCGGTGGTGGCGGTTATTATCCCCAATGAAGATCAGTTAGCAGAGTTTATTAAAAGAAAGGTCATTGCTGAAGATTCGGAAAAGGTAAAGGATAGCATATTGAAAGGAGAGATTTGTTATGATGGTAGCGGAATAATGATAAATTCAGCTGAGTTTGACGGATTGGCAAGTGAAGAGGCGAAGTGGAAGATAACTGAGAAGGTTGGTGGACAGAAAAAAATTCAATACCGTTTGCGTGATTGGCTTATTTCGCGCCAGCGTTTTTGGGGCGCGCCAATTCCTATTGTTTATTGTCAACACTGCGTAGATGACAGCAAGAAAATAGTTGAAAAAGACGGCAAAAAATACGCAGTAGTGCCAGTGCCAGAAAAAGATTTGCCGGTGTTATTGCCGCGTGATGTTGATTTTAAACCTACTGGCGAGTCACCCTTAGTTAATTCCCAGGAATTTCATCAGGTAAAATGCCCACGCTGTGGAGCTGAGGGAGAAGGGGTGATGCGCGAAGTTGATACAATGGATACTTTTGTTTGTTCTTCTTGGTATTTTTTGCGCTACACTGATCCACACAATGACCAGGCGCCTTTTGCCCAAGATAAGGTGGAATATTGGTTGCCGGTTGATCTTTATATTGGCGGGGCTGAGCATGCAGTACTGCATCTTTTGTATTCTCGCTTTTTCGTCAAAGCCTTGCGGGATATGGGGTATCTTAAGTTTGATGAGCCGTTTTTGAAACTGCGCAACCAAGGGATGATTTTGGGAGAGGATGGGCAAAAGATGTCAAAGTCACGCGGCAATGTCATCAATCCGGACGAAGTGGTTCAGGAGTATGGCGCTGATACTATGCGGCTCTATGAAATGTTTATGGGGCCGCTAGAGGATGCCAAGCCTTGGTCTACTACTGGCATTATGGGGGTGCGGCGCTTTTTGGAAAAGATTTGGCTGGTGGTAGCAGAATGGTTAGAAAAAGAGAGGCCCAGCGACACCTCAGCTGAGCTTGAGCGTTTATTTCATCGTACTTACAAAAAAGTCACTGAAGATATTGAAGCAATGAAATTTAACACAGCAATTTCTGCTATGATGATTTTGGTAAATCAAATGGCCAAAGAAAAAAAATTTCGTCAGGATTTGCTGGAGAAGTTTTTGATTGTGCTTTCTCCTTTTGCCCCGCATTTAGCGGAGGAGGTTTGGCATAATTTAGGCAATGATAATTTTATTGCTCTTGTTAAGTGGCCAGAATGGGATGAAGAGCTGATCAGAGATGAAGAGATAGAAATTCCAGTGCAGGTTAATGGCAAGGTGAGAGCTAAGATAAGAGTGCCGGCAGGCACAGCAGAGAATGAGGTAATAAAGCTGGCTTTGGGCGCAGATAATGTCAAAAAGCATATTACTGATAAAAAAATAATTAAACAAATTTATATTCCTGGTAAAATAGTTAATATAGTAGTTGGTAGTGAGTAGATGGCAGCTAGTAGTTAGCCCAGCACATAGTTTTGACTTTTAAAACTTTATCAATATAAAAAACAACCAAATAC
>WFTD01000050.1 GCA_015485755.1 Patescibacteria group bacterium
GGTAAAAATTGTTGGCGGCGGCGAGTTAAAAGTTGTTAAGCCAGCTGAAATTAAGGAAGAAGAAAAAAACGACAATCAGCCTAGCAGCCAGCAAACAGAAGAGTCGCTTGAGGGGGCGGCAGAGCAGACTGCCGTTGACAAGGCTGAAGATGGCCAGGTGGAAGAAACAAAAGAAAACAAAGAAAAGCAGGATGAAAATAGCGAAACTGACAAGCAAGCATCAGACCAAAACAGCCAAACAGAAGAAGCATCAGACCGCCAAACAGATGACAGCAGTCAGATAGAAGAAAATGAACAAAAGTAATTTAAATTTTATGGCAAAGGTAGAAGTATACAATTTAAGTGGAGACAAAGTTAAGGATTTGCAATTGCCTGATAGTATTTTTGCTGTTCCAGTTAAAGCTGAGGTAGTGCACCAGGTAGTGGTCGCTTTACAGTCAAACAAAAGACAGCCTTGGGCACACACCAAAGATCGCAGTGAAGTTTCTGGCGGAGGAAAAAAACCGTGGCGCCAGAAAGGAACAGGCAGAGCTCGCCATGGTTCTATCCGTTCTCCGATTTGGGTTGGCGGCGGAGTGACCTTTGGCCCGCGCAAAGATGTAAACTATACCAAGAAAGTAAATAAAAAAGTCAAAAGACTAGCTTTGTTTATGACTTTGTCAGACAGGGTTGCAGAGCAAGCGCTCAAAGTAATTGACAAGCTTGCTGTAGATGAAATCAAGACAAAGCTTTTTGCCCAATCATTGGAAAAATTGTCGCTGGCAGGCAAAAAAGTATTGTTGGTTTTGGATAAGGATGACGATAGCAAGGTATTTAAGTCAGCCCGCAATTTGCCCAAAGTGCAGGTAATAAAGTTGGAAAATTTGAATATTTTGGATATTTTGGCAAATGAATATTTATTGATAAGCGAACAAGCATTAAATAAATTAATAGCTTTGTATCAAAAGAATAACTAATTTTATGAGTTTAAAGGATTTATTAAAAAAGAATAAAGACAAAGAACAGGTTGAGGACAAACAGCCTACTGCCGCTGATTCTTCATCAACTAGTCAGGACAAGAAGCAGCCAGCAAGCGATAAGCCAATGGCAGACAGCAAACCAAAAAGTGATAATGCTAGCGCTTCAACAGCTGATGACAAAGCTTATCAGATTTTATTAAAGCCTTTGATAACAGAAAAATTGAGCAGTTTGTCAGAAGAAGGCAAATATGCTTTTGTAGTTGACAGCAAGGCTAATAAAGTTGAAATCGCCAAAGCAATAAAAGCTGTTTATGGCATTTGGCCAGAAAAAGTAAATGTGATGAATTATCAAGGGAAAAGAGTTCGTTTTGGCAGGGTTTTTGGCAGGAGACGCAATTGGAAAAAGGCGATTATTACCCTGCCCAAAGGCAAGACAATTGATATTTATAAAGGAGTATAAAAAATATGCCAGTTATTAAGTACAAGCCAACTACGCCGGGACGCAGACAGTCATCTGTATTGCGGAATAAAGACTTGTCCAAGCCAACAGAGAAGAAGCTGCTGAAAGGCAAGAAGAGCACAGCTGGACGCAATAACCAAGGGAAAATCACAGTGCGTCATCGCGGCGGCGGTGTGAAAAGAAAGTTGCGCCAGATTGATTTTAAGCGTGATAAGTTTGATATTCCAGCTAAAGTTGCTTCCCTTGAGTATGATCCAAATCGCAGCGCTAATATAGCTTTGCTCAATTACGCTGATGGTGAAAAAAGGTATATTATCGCTCCTGATGGATTGGCAGTCGGGCAAACAGTTATTTCCAGCAAACAGAAAATTGAAGCTGAAGTTGGCAATAATATGCCGCTTAAGTATATTCCAATTGGCATGAATGTTCATAGTATTGAGTTGTATCCAGGCGGTGGAGCTAAAATAGCCCGAGCAGCCGGCAGTAGCGTGGTTTTGATGGGAAGAGAAAAAGGTTATGCTCAGTTGAAAATGCCGTCAGGCGAGATTAGATTGGTATTGGAAGAGTGCCGAGCTACAGTTGGTGATGTTGGCAATAAAGAGTACAATCAGGTAAGATTAGGCAAAGCGGGCAGATCGCGGCATTTGGGACGACGGCCAGCAGTTAGAGGTAAGGCAATGAATCCAATTGACCACCCTCATGGCGGCGGTGAGGGAGCTTCTCCAGTTGGTTTGAAACATCCCAAAACGCCATGGGGCAAGCCAGCTTTAGGAGTAAAGACCAGGAAGAAAAATAAACCGTCTGATAAATTGATTTTACGCCGACGGAACGCTAAACGCAGAGGAAAATAATTAATAAATTTAATTAGGGAATATGTCCAGATCACTAAAAAAAGGAATATTTGTTGATCCCAAGTTGATGAAGAAAGTTTTGAAAGCCAAAGAGACTGGCGATAAAAAGCCGATTAAGACTTGGTCACGCGCTTCTACCATTACTCCTGAGATGGTTGGGTTGACTATTGCTGTCCATAATGGCAAAGACCATATCCCAGTGTTTATTGTTGAAAATATGGTTGGCCATAAGTTAGGCGAATTTGCGCCAACACGCAAGTTTATCAAGCATGGAGGTAAGATGCAAAAAGAACAAGAAAAAGCAGCTAAAGCCAAGTAGTTAATATAAAGTAAATTTATGGAAGTAAAAGCTAAAGCTAAATATTTGAGAATTTCTCCGCGCAAGTTAAGATTGCAGGCTGATGTTGTGCGTGGCAAGAAAGTAGAAGAAGCTGAGGCGATTTTGTCTGCTTTGCAGACAAAAGGCGCGAGGATGTTGAAAAAAGTTTTGCAATCAGCTATTGCTAACGCTGAAC
>WFTD01000051.1 GCA_015485755.1 Patescibacteria group bacterium
AACTGTTTCTTTTGCTGAGACGGCCAAAGCCTTTCCTCAAAGCAAGGTTGTGGTGAGCGGTAACCCGGTTCGGCCTGAAATTTTGTTGGGCAGCAAAGACAAGGCAATGTCGCTATTTGGCTTGTCGCCCAACTTGCCAATTGTATTGGTAATAGGTGGTGGAACTGGCGCTCTGCAGTTGAATAAATTGGTTGTGGGGGCATTGCCCGAACTTTTGCAGTTTTGCCAAGTTGTCCATATAACCGGAAAGGGAAAAAAGTTACCGCCGCTGGCATTAAAAGATAAAGCTGAATTTTATCATGCTTATGAATTTGTGGCAGACGGATTGCCTGATTTATTGGCAGCGGCAGATTTGGTTATTAGCAGGGCTGGTCTAGGCTTTTTAACTGAACTTTCAGCTTTAGGCAAGCCAGCTATGGTTATTCCTATTCCCAATTCCCATCAAGAGGACAATGCTGAATATTTTGCTAAACATGGGGCTGTTTTGTATGTTAAGCAAAATTTGTTGTCAAGCCAGGGTTTGGTTAGTGATGTGAAAAATTTATTATCTGATAAAGAATCTTTAGATTTTCTGGGCAAAAAAATAAGGTCAATGTTTCGGCCGCAAGCAGCTGATATTATAGCTTATGAAATTAGCCAGATGATAAATGTTTAGCTGGGATAATTTGCACAAACTTTATTTTATTGGTATCAAAGGAGGCGGTATGAGCGCTTTGGCCCGTTTACTTAAGCAGAAGGGGTTTGAAGTGTGCGGCTCTGATGTAGAAGATGAGTTTTTTTCTGATAAATTGTTAGCTGATAGTGGCATTGAAGTTTTTTCACCTTTTTCTTTGGACAATATCCCTTCTCAAGTTGATTTGGTTGTTTATTCCACTGCTTATAACCGAGGTAACAATAAAGAGCTAGCCCATTTTTTGTCTAGTAAAAATATTCCAGTTTTGAGCTATCCAGAAGCGTTGGGACAAGTTATGTCGCTTTATCGCGCTATTGCCGTATCAGGTACACACGGCAAAACCACTACTACAGCTCTGTTAAGTTTTATCTTGCAGCAAGCAAACTACGATCCCAGCGCTATTATTGGTTCAAGCGTCCCTCAATTCAATAGCAATGTTTTGCTGGGTAAATCTTCCTTGTTGGTGGTTGAAACCGATGAATATCAAAATAAATTTAGGCATTATCAACCTGATTTGTTAATAGTGAATAATATTGACTGGGATCATCCTGATTTTTTTGCAGACGAGCAGTCTTATTTTGATGTTTTTGTTGAGTTTATAAGAAAAGTTCCAGCGGGGGGAGTGGTAGTTGCCAATTTTGATGATGAGAATGTTAGGGCAGCTGTTAAGCAGAGCCAGACCAAAGCAGAGGTGCAGTGGTACAGTTTGGAGGACAAACAAGCTGATTTTTTTGTTGCTAACAAAGGCAATGATGAAGATTGGCAATATTTTTCTGTTTACAATAAAGGACAATATATCAATTCAGGGCGTAGCCTTATTTTTGGTGATTTTAATTTGTATAATATAGCCGCAGCTATAACTTTGAGCAGAGCGCTGGGAGTTGAATTTGATAAGATTTTGTCAGCAGTTAGCAGGTTTGCCGGCACATTAAAACGTTTTGAAAGCAAAGGCGAAATAAAAGGAGTTAAGATTTTTGACGATTTTGCCCATCATCCTAGTGAAATCAAGGCTACTTTGCAAATGGCGCGCCGGCGTTTTCCCAAGCAAAGGATTACCGTAGTATTTCAACCCCATACTTATTCCCGTACCCAAAGATTTTTTAAGGAATTTAGTAAAAGTTTTGCCGGAGTTGATCAAGTAATAATACTTGATATATTCAGCTCTGCCAGAGAGAAGCAAGGAAAAATAGATTCAAATATGTTGGCGCAAGCAATTAACAAGGAAACAGGCAAGGCCATTTATTTGCCCACAGCAGAGGATGCTTATAGATGGCTGAAAGATAAGCTGCAGGCAGGAGATATTTTGATTACTATGGGAGCGGGTAAAGCAGATCAAGTAATTGATTTGATAAAAAATGGCTAATCAAGAATTGCCTTTATGGCAAAGGAAAAAGTTATCTCGCGCTGAGCGGATTGAGATGATCAAAAGTTGGCGTTTGCCTGATGTGGCAGTGGTGCTGGAAGATATTCATGACCCTCATAATGCAGCGGCTAGTTTTCGCTCGCTTGATGCTTTTGGCATAGAAAATGTTCATTTGATTTTTGAGCAAGAGAAGCCTTTTAACCCCAAAAAAATAGGCAAGGAAAGCTCATCCAGTGCCAATAAATGGCTAAATTTTACTATTTGGAACAGCACAGAAGAGTGTTTAACAGTTTTGCGCCAGCAAGGCTATAGGTTGTTTGCTACTTGCTTGGCTGAAGATGCTGTTTTGTTGCCTCAGCTTGATTTGCGGCAGGAAAGAGTTGCTTTTTTGTTTGGTAATGAGCATCGCGGTTTGTCTCAAAGAGCTTTAGAGTTGGCAGATGAGAAGGTTGTTATCCCTATTTTTGGCTTTGTGCAAAGCTTAAATCTTTCTGTTTCAGTTGGCATTGTGATGTATGAGTTGAATCGCCAGCGCCGCTTTGGCCAGAATAAGAAATGATACGCATAAGTATTTATCATAGAGAGGGTTAAATATCTGCAATAAAATCTCTTTGCTTGTCCGGATGTAAAAAACACCCAATGGATTTGCTATGTC
>WFTD01000052.1 GCA_015485755.1 Patescibacteria group bacterium
CTAGTTCAAAATTTACCGGTAGGTCTTTTGTAGTGCTTCCTTTTACTTTTTCTGTGGCCAATTTATCTTCTTCAATTAGACTTATATCAATAGCAAAATCGCCATCGCCGGTTCCTTTAGTTATCAATTTATATTCCCCTTCTTCTGGATTGGGGATAAGGGCAAATTCTACTTTTGCTCCAAGCCCGCTGTAGTAAGCACCTTCAATTTCATTTATTTCAGTATTTTTGGTAAAATCGACGCCTAGCTTTTTGCCGCTCGGTGAGATAAGTTGGATGTCCACAGGGGAGTATACTTGGACCAGTAAATAGTCAGTAGAAACTTGCTCTGGTGTTATCACTACTTGTTTATTTTTTAAAATATAGATTATATCACTTACAGCATCAGAGACTATTTGACTGTGCGATGTTTGGTATTTTTTGATTTTATTAACAGCGGGAAAATCAGTAGCGCTAAAAGTGGGAACAGTTTTATCTCCAGCGCCAAAAATTATTCCTTTTTTCCTGTTTGTATAGCTGAATCCTTCTGGATAGCCATATTGCCATTTAGCATCATTGCCAGTATAAGGGGTTACTTTGTATCTAGTAATGGTTTCTAAATTATCTCCGTAAATAATATAAGATTCATTTATTCTATTTGTGAATAGATTTATTTTGTTGTTATTGTTGAGATCTATCAAAAAGTCATTATAAGGATATCTGCCATTTCCAGGATTGTAGGGTATTAAATCGCCTGTATTGGCATCTGTTAAATAAGCGTAATCTGGTAAGAGTTGTTTTAATGATATAATTGGATAGTTTTTTATAAAATCTAGTATAGAATCATAACCATTAAAAATAGCCAGATGTTTTATTATAAGTTCTTTAACTACGTCTGCAAATGATGCTCCTAGATACCCACCCTCCCAAGCTAAATAAGCCTTAGGAGCGCCGCGATGAGGAGTTCCAATAAATATTATTTGGTCAATATCATTTTGGTACAAATCGCTTTCTATATAGTAACGGGCAATCAACCCTCCCATTGAATGGGCAACGATATCTACTTTTTCTGTGCCAGTATTTTGTTTTATCTCATTTATTTTGTCTTTTAAGAGTTCAGCTGTTAGGCGATTGTCTTGCCGCCAGTCATAGGGAAAGGTAAATAAAGTTTCATTCATTTTATAATCACCTACATTTTGCAGGCTTGCAATCAAAAAGTCGTAAGTATTAAAGATTGGGTCTATTTTCCATTCGTCATCATAAATGGATTCATTTAGTATTTTTTTATTCCAACTCCCCATAATACCCGGTATTACTATGACTGGCTCTGTTTGTACTTCTGGTTTTAAATAAATATCAAACCGTATGAGCCGCCAGCAGGGACTGGGAATTGTTTTCTCAAATTCCTGGTAGCCAGCCAGGGATACGCTGATCGTTATATTTCCATTCAGGCAGTCAATATAATTTTTTCTATAATATCCATTATTATCACTGGTAGCAGTAAATATAGTGCCAAACCCGCCATCTATTCTTATTATTACATTAGGAAGAGGGGTGTTTGTGCTTTCGTCATAGACCATCCCCTCTATATCAGAGGTAGGGACCATTAGTAATGCTTTGGCTGTTTTTGTTGCTCTGGCAACAAAAACACTACTAGCTATTATCACAGCTAGTATTATGACAAATGAATACTTTTTCATTTGGAGTTTCTTAATTATTTTTATTATAGCACAAATATATTTATATAAAAAAATGCAAATAAATCCTGAAGATTTGTTTATAATTGCGCGTGCGTGATTTGACTAAAATGGCTTTTTGTGACAATTTTAGCTTTCAAATTGTATCAACGCTATCATTGATAGTTTTTTTATTGATTTTTTATTATACTTAATATTATGATAGCCTCTAAGACTAAAATAGCTTCAAATACCTCTTGGTTTACTGCCGCTTTGGTCCTACAAAAAATTATTTCTTTTGTTTATTTTACTTATTTGGCGCGCGTTTTAGGAGCTGAAGATTTGGGTCGTTATGTTTTTGCCCTTTCTTATGTGACCATTTTTTCTATTATTCTTGATTTTGGTTTATCAAATTTGGTTACACGTGAAGTGGCCAAAGACCAAAGCATTAGCCAAAAAATTTATAGCAATGTTTTGGGATTTAAAACGCTGTCTTTTATAATAGCGGCTGCATTGGCTATTTTGGTTCTGCATTTGCTTAATTATCCTCCTATTATCAGGCAGCTTGTTTATTTAGCTTTGTTTTTGATGGTGCTTGAGTCATTGATTTTGTCTTCTTATGCTGTGATAAGAGGGCATCATAATTTGCGTTTTGAGTCAATTGGCACTATTTTGGTGCAGCTGCTGATAGCTGTTTTAGGCATTGGTGTCTTACAATTTACCCGTCAGGTTATTTGGCTGATTGTGGTAATGGTGCTGGCTAACTTATTGCACCTTGTCTATGTCTGGTTGTTATTGAAGTTGCGTTTGCGGATAAAAATAAGGATTGATTTTGACAGGCAGTTTATTATTCCTTTACTTAAAGTTGCCCTGCCTTTTGCCTTGGCGGCTGGTTTTACCAAAATTTACAGCGCTTTTGATCAGGTTTTACTTTCCAAATTGGCTGGCAGTCAGGCGTTGGGCTTTTATGCGGTGGCTTACAAACTGACTTTTGCTTTGCAGTTTGTGCCTTTGGCATTGGTGGCGGCTCTTTATCCAGCGATGAGCACTTATTATATTTCTGATCGGCAGATGCTTGGCAAAACCTTAACCAAGGCCGTTTATTTTTTGCTTTTGCTCACCATTCCATTGTCAGGTGGGGTGGTTGTTTTGGCTCGTGATTTTATTTCTTCTTTGTATACAGATTCGTTTTTGCCGGCAGTTTTGCCTTTGCAGATATTGATACTTAGCCTTACTTTTTTGTTTATTAATTTTCCTTTAGGGTCGCTTTTGAATGCGACTGACAGGCAGAGCTTGAATACTTTGAATATCGGGCTGGCTTTGGTTGTTAATATTGTTTTGAATATTATTTTGACGCCCAGATATGGAGCAGTAGGAGCGGCCCTGTCTTCTTTGAGTAGCACTATTTTTTTATTTATTATTAGTTGGCGCGCGGCTGTTAAGATAGTTACTGTTGATTATAAGCATTTGTTGGTTGTTGCAGCCAAAACTTTATTGTCAACAATAGTTATGGTATTTGTAATTATTTTATTTAGCCGATATATGTATTGGGCAGTTGCGGCTTTGATTGGCGCGATCGTTTATTGGTTGCTTCAATTTATATTGGGAACAGTTAGGCGGGAAGAATTTGTCCAGTTAATAGATTCTTTTAAGAAAAAATAATTTCCTATGAAAAAAACTTTGCTTATAACTTCTGATTTTTGGCCGCAGACCGGTGGGGTGGCTAATTATTGGTTGGAACTTGGTCGTTTATTGCCCAAAGATAAATTTATAATAGCATCGCCGTTGCTTGAACATAAGCAAAG
>WFTD01000053.1 GCA_015485755.1 Patescibacteria group bacterium
GTATAAAAAGTTTATGGAATACAAAGTGGACAAAATGGTTAAATTTAAATTATCAACAGGCAGCTTGTCAAATCAGATAAGCAATTGGAGGTATTGCGGCGATGATTATTATAAACCAAGCAAAGAAGAAGTCTTAGCTCGTCAGAGCGAAATTGACAGTTTTTTTAAGCAGGAAAATTATAAGATTATAATACCAATGAAGGAAACCAGGCCGTTGATTAGATTTTTACTGCAGGCATTAAAAAACAAAGTACCTGCAGAAAACATCGTCATTATAAATGACAACAGCAGTTATAAGGCGCAGCGGGCGGCGATGGCAACTTATCCAGGAGTTGTTATTGTTGATAAAGAAGAGATTTTACAAGTGCTAGATTGGGAGGCGCTCCAAAAAACTATATCATCCCCAAACATGCCAAGAGGCAAGGGCATAGCTGTTTTAGTTGGTTATTTGTATGTGTACATAAGCAATAAATTGCATTCCCAAAAAACTAAATGGATTTTTCAGCATGATGCTGAAATTATTGAGACCAATACCTTAACTAATTTTGATTACCTAGTTTGGACCCTTATTGCTTCCCAGCAGAATCCTTTTCATATCAAGATAGCCAAAGGAGGAAGAAATAACGAGGCAACTATGGTAGCTCGTTCTTTGCTTTTGAGTTTGTTGAATTTGCCTGACACGCCAGCAAACAACCAGATAAAGTTGAGAGCAGTTGATTTGTTTAAGAAATTGACCCCTCTTAAATGGATGCTGACAGGACAATTCTTATTAGATGGCGATTTGGCCATGCAAAGGCCATTTGCCAGTGGTTATTTAGAGGAAACCCTTTTGTCCGTTTTTGTAAAAGATATTGCTTCTCATCGGACTTTGCAAGTGTCAAATCCTTATCCTTGCATAGATAATGACAATGATAAATATAAAGAAGACAGAATGATGCAAATTATTTCTAATTTTATTTTTATGTTAGCCTGTTTCCATAAGCCAGCCAGCAAGTGGACAATAGATGACATTAGATTGTTTAATAACAAATTTATGGCAGATAAAGCAGTGTTTGGTTTTATCCCTCCTGGAGATGAGCCAGTTAAAATTTGCAGAAGCGATAATAATCTTGTTATTCCCTCAGTTGTTATGATGGATAAAAAAGGGATAATAGATTGGGATAAAGTTGATCATTTTGTTAATAAAAACAAAATTTAAAAACAGTTCTTTTACCAACAAATACCAACAAAAACAAAAAGGAGGAAGGCAATGAGATGTACATTGTCAAATCATGACGCTTGCTCTATTAATATTGCTTCACAATTTCCTCGCTTAATTGAGGTGGTTGGAAGCTTATCGGATCAAGATGCCTTGCAGTATGGAACTTCTGACCCCACTATCAATCCGATTGAGATGCTGGCCACTGCCGCAGTAGTTGAAGAATTTTCTTTGCGCCGCTGGTATTTTTTCAACTACCCCTTATCAGATGATTGGTTGAGGCAAGATAAAAGCGTGATTTTTGGTCCCTATGGATTTCCTTATACAGACCTAAATAAAGCAGCTCAAGATATTGTTGGCCCAGATTTGTTTAGTCGGTTATCTCTGGTAAGTTTTAATAAGTTTGTTGATGATAATATTGGCAGCCTTACTTTAAGAGAAGTAGCTGAAATTATTAAGAAATTTAGGACTTATAGCAGGAATTTTGTAGCTGTTAATATTATTAGGGAAGATTTGTCACAGCAGCGCGTTTATGTCAGCAGAAAAGATAAGCTATTTAAATCTTATTTTGCTGATTTGAGTTTGGGCGAGGTTGTAAATAATGGCATATACAAGGTTGGCGGGGCGATTGTTTATTTTATGAGCGGGTATTATGCAGCTAAAGAAGGATTAGTTATTCTTTTACCTCATAATGTTTGGGGTGATGTTTGGTCGGCGTTTGCTGCTGGTGTTGATTTTGCTGGGCAGAAGGTTAAGGCTTTTCCAGTTGGCGGCGTGGATATGATGACAAAAAAACAAGTAGAATTGTTTAAACAAGATCGGCGTTGGCGCAAAGCGCCAGTTGCATCAGCTGCTTTTTTGAGAAGGCATCCGTTTTACCAACAATTTAAGTCCAGATTGCTGCAAGGCGATTACTGCGGAATAGTTCATGACGAAGAAAAAAACCAGTTTTATTTTGTTGATTTTTATTCAATTTAGGCAAGCGTCACTCAAGGAGAGCAAGTTTAACCTTGCTCTCCCCCTTTATTTTATTATTAAGTTAAACATTATGGATAAGAAAAATAACAAAGTGTTGCTTTTTACCGCCCATCCAGACGATCATTTGATTTGCGCTGGAACATTAATGTGGTTAAAAGACCAGGGGTTTGAGTTACAAGAGATAGTGGCTACTGGCGGAGAAAAAGGCCCCTGGTTTGAAGATGAAAATATTCAGAAAGTTGATTTTGACAAGAACAAGTTAAAAGAGGTGCGTCAAGCAGAGATTGGGCAAGCGGCCAAGATAATTGGCATTGACAAAACAACATTTTTGGGATTGCCTGATAGCGCTGTTATGAAAACTCCCAAGTTAGTTGAGCGTTTGGTTAAAATTATCAGGCAAGAGCGTCCCATTATAATTTTTGTTCACAATCCTTATGATTACCATTCAGATCATATAGAGGTGAGCAAAATGGTGTTAGAAGCAGCAGAGAGAGCTATGTGGACTTATTTGCCAGAATTGGGCAAATCATACAAAGTGCCGATCATATTATTGGCGGAAGGTTTTTATTTTGGCAAACCGCACATATTGGTTGACATCACAGATTATAAGAAAAAAAAGGAGGAGGTGGTTGATGTGTATTTGTCCCAAATTTACCCTCGGGAAAGAGCTTTACTTGAGTCAATAAATAAATATAGAGGATTCTTTTTGCGCGACCACAGCAAGACTGATGCAGAATGTTTTGAAATACCAGATCAGTACCCAATAGATTTTAGGCGCCTGATAGATATTTTTTCTAAAAGGATTTAATTTAATTTTTTCACCATATAAGTTCCCTGCAAGCGATAATTTAGTTTTTTGCGATAATATTGCCTAACACCAATACCGGAGATAACTGCCATTTTGCGGTAGCCATTTTCTTGGGCGATTTTTTCAGCTAGCGCCATTAGTTTTTTGCCCAGACCCTTGTGTTGGATTTTGTCAGGCGCGTTTTGCTGGTGGTGTAGAAGCTCTCCATAAACATGCAGTTCGCGAATCAAAGCGGCGCTTTTGAGCTCGGGAAAAAGAATGTCGCTGTTTGGTCCGTTGAGGCGCAGGCGGACAAAGCCAAAGATAGCATCTCGGTCAGGTGTTTCATAAGAGATAAAGAATTCTCTGCCGCCGGCTGCTTCATATTCATCAATGAATAGTTTGGCCTTTTTAAGGTTGGTAGTTTTTTGCCTAGCCTCTCGGCAGCGAATACAGCGGCAACGCAGCCCCTGTTTTTGCATTTCTTTTTGCAAAAGCTCTCTGAGGTTGGTTAGTTTGTTTCCAGCTTCAATGCTTTGGGAAGGAAAGTCGCGGATTAGGCGATTGATGCGGCAATAGTAAGGCACAATTTGCTTTAATTTGAGCAGAAGGTCAAATAATTTCTTTTCAGGGTAAGGCTTGTATTTGCCGCTTTTCCACCATTTATACAGGGGGGCGTATTTTGAGACAATGGTTGGGTAGATTTTTATTTGGTCTGGTCTAAAATTTGGATCAGCAAAAATTTTTTCTAAAGTTTTTTTATCTTTGGCTGGGGTTGCGCCCGGCAAATTTTGCATGACATGATAGTCAATTTTAAAGCCGTTGTCACGCAGCCGTTTGGTAGCGGTAATTATGTGTTTGATTTTGTGTCCGCGTTTGATTAGGTCAAGTATTTTGTCATCTAAAATCTGCACTCCTAGCTGGACCCGCGTGCAGCCAAGCTCTCGCAGCCGCTTTGTTTCTTTGACTGTTACCCAATCAGGCCTAGTTTCCAAAGTAATGCCAATAATGCGATAGGCAGCAGTTTCATTTATTTTTTGCGCTTGTTTTAGGTTGTATGATCTTTTGCTTTTGGGAATGGTTTTCCCTTGGATTAGGTAGGGAAAGTAGTTAACTGCTTCAAAACAGCGCTTAATAAACCATTTTTGGTAAGACCAAGGATAAGCTGACCAGGTACCACCCAAAACCAGCAGCTCAATTTTGTCAGGGATATGGCCATTAAGATAAAGGGCTTTCATCCGGTAAAAGACTTGGCGAAAAGGATCAAACTTATGCGCCACTGCCCGCATTGCCCCAGGCTCAGTAGAGAGGTAGCTTTTGGGCATGCCTGGTTCTAGAGGGCAATAGATACATTTACCCGGGCAAGGATAGGGTTTAGTTAGGACAGTGATGGGCGTAACTCCTGAGATGGTGCGAGTAGGCCTGACTTTGAGCAACTTTTCTAAATTTTTGTCAGCTTTTATTTTTTTCTTTTTAACTAGGCTTTGGTATACTGACCTTAGTTCATTTTTTGGTTGTGGCGGCAATTTATAGCGTCCAGCAATTTGCCTGTTCCAATGATAAAAGCGTCGCTCGTTCGGATTTTTTTCCTGAGCTATCATCAAAATTATCTCTTCTTGGATTTTTTCTTTTTTAATTTTGTTCATATATGATGAGCCAAAAAAAAGCTGATAAAATTATTGAACAGACAGCTAAAATTTATGATAAAATAGCACCTCATTTTGCCGCTACCAGAGAAAAACTTTGGCCAGAGATGTTTGCTTGGCGTAAATATGTGCAAACAGGAGACAAAGTTCTTGATATTGGCTGCGGCAGTGGTAGGTTATTGCAATTATTTAATGATTTAAATATATCATACTATGGCGTTGATATCTCGGCTAAATTATTGGAAATTGCCAAGAGAAACAGTCAGCATTATAAACTATCTGAAATATATTGGCAACAGGCTTCATTGACATCATTGCCTTTGCCTGATAATTTTTTTGATAAAGTTTTTTGCGTGGCTACTTTGCAGCATATACCATCCTCAGCTTATCGCTTTCAAGCAGCAAATGAAATGTACCGCGTGTTAAAGGCGGGGGGAATACTGTTTATGACAAACTGGTACCTTTGGAACAAATGGGCTAACAAGAAATATAATATAACCAAACAGGTTAAGCTCAATTGGTTAAAGGGGCTTGACCGCGGCGATGTTTTGATTCCTTGGAAAGACAGTTCTGGAATTATAAGCAAGCGTTATTACCATGCCTTTACCAAGCCAGAAATAAAAACGCTACTTGAGCAGGCTGGCTTTATTGTTGAAAAAAATTTTTTATCGTTTTTAGACAAACAGCAGACAAGAGAAAATATTGTGACTATTGCTGTCAAACCAGTTTGATAGTAGCAGAGTTTATTTTAGTGTAGTATCATATAAATATGAAAAAGTTAATTTTAATAATTTGGCTGCTGGTGTTTATACCCAAAAGCGTTGGGGCAAGCGGCGGCATTGTAGATGATAATTACACTGCTTTTGGCGACAGGTTGGTTTTGACAGATACATACAAAAAAGATTTACTAGCAGTAGGTAATGAGATTGAGATAAAGGGGAAGGTAGGCGGTGATTTATTTGTGGCGGCAGACAAGGTGAAAATTTCTGGTATTGTCGTCGGAAATGTTTGGTTGGCTGCAGGACAAGCTGAATTATTTTCTCAAGTAGGAGGATCAGTGCGAGGTGTAGCCGACAAAATTATTATCAAAGGTGAAATCGGAAAAAATTTGTTTATTAGGGGAGGCCGGTTGGTAGAGGTAAAAAGTAAAGTTGGCTGCGATGTGTATCTGAATGCTTACCAAGTGAAGTTGTCAGGGCAGGCAAGAAGGGCTGATATAAAGGCAAACAAACTAACAGCAGACGGAAAATTTGAGTATATGGTGATAAAGAGCAAGGGCAGCTCGCCTTTGGTTAAAATTGGCGATTCAGCTAGAATCAATGATTTAACCGTTTTGTCTGCAGCTGAGCCAGTTATGGCAGAAGGGGCTCAGGTTAACAAACTAAATATCAAAACAATTTCTAAAACAAATTTGTTTTATGATGGCTTGTTTAGGTGGATAGTATCTGTATTTAGCTTATTGGCGGTTGGTTTGGTATTGTTTTATTTTACTCGCAATTGGCTTCAACATTCAGCCGAATTGTTATCCGAAGAGCTTGGTAAAAATTTTATTTGGGGAGGTGGTTGGATTGTTTTGGCTCCGCTGGTGGTATTTGTGTTATTTTTAACCACCATCGGCATACCTTTGGCGGCAATGTTGCTAGTAATATGGGCTAGCGGTTTTTATTTAGCCCAGGTGCTGTCTAGCTTTTGGTTGGGAAGAATGATTTATTTTAGATTAAGAAATAAGCCGGCCTTGACCCCTGAAGATTACGCTCCCTCGTCTTTATTGCCTTTAATTATTGGCGTGATTGCATTTAAATCTATATCCGCGTTGCCGTTGTTGGGACAAATATTTTTTGTGTTGGCCATAATCGTTGCTAGCGGTAGCGGAGTTAGGGTAATATGGAGTTATATTAAGGAATAATTATGGTTAGTTTTGATATAAAACCTCCTCGCCAGCGGCGTCGGTTGGCAGCGCCTACTTCCTCTGGGCCGCGGCGGGCCATAAAATCAGTTCAGCCGCAAGCTGCACAGCCAAAACAAGCAGGCGTTGATCATCAAGCGGTTGTTAAGATTGTTGTGGCGGTAATAATTATGGTGGGTGTTGGCATTGTTGGCATTCGGTTGATGCTGGATAAATCCGACTCGCAAAATAGGCAAGACGATAAGCCGCTTGTTTCTAATGGTGAAATGGGGAAAGATATTTTTGATTATTATAAATGGCAGGATGATTTTAAACTCTGGCAAGACAGTCTGCAGCAAAACAACATCCTTATTTCTACCATAGTTGAATTTGATAATGAGAGGCAAAAACTAGATAATATTTTCACAGCAAGCAATGAAAGTAAGTCGGATAAAAAATAAATATATTGCTTACCTGGCTTTGGTCAGTGTGTTTGCCGGAACAGTTGCTTGGGGGAGCCCTCTTTCTATCAGTCGCTGGCAGCAGAGCAGGTTAAACTGGCAAAGAGATTTTGCTCGTTGGCAGGCTTTGGCTACTTCTACTGATGATGTTGTTAGAATTGAGGCTTTGGTCAAAGCACAAATTAGCGCTAGTGAATTAATTGTTAGCTATTTTCAAATTTGGCGAGATGAACTGCTGCCATTGAGTGGAGAAGGTGAAACTTCTTCGCTGGCAAAAACAGTTACTAGCGAGCATGAGTGGTGGCAAAATAGCCTCCGCCAATTGACGCTACTTGATTTGGCAACAGCAAATCAAGATATTAACCTTTCTCAGCAATTAACAGATAGATGGAAAACAACTAAGATCAAGTCAGATCAAGTTAGCAGAAGAATAGTGTTGTTGAGGTTTAAAATGATGTATAGGCAACTTCAAAAATTGGGCAATGAGTTAAAACAAGCTGAATCCGCTTTGACTTATCCGGTTGGTTGGCGTCCTTTTTCTGAAATTGCTTCTCAGTGGCAGCAGGTTATGGAACAGATCAGACTATCTTTGCAGTTGGCAGAGCAACAATGGCAGGCTTTAGCCGCATCCAACCAAGCCGATGATAGCCAGAGATTGCTTTATACATTACAGCAAATTCAACAATCAATGGTATCAGCCCAAGAATTATTGTTGAATTTGCAGCAGTTAAAATAAGTTATGATAAGGTTCATCAAAATTATATTTGTTATTTTTATTTCAGTGTCGTCTATTTTATATATTATCGCCCGTCCGCAACAACCGCCTGATAAGGATAGTCAGTATTTTGCTGATAGAGAGTATTTGCGGTCTTTATTAAAAACTGGAGAGATAAACTCTTTTGCTTTTAAACAATTTTTGCTTAGTCAGGCTGATTTCCGTCCGGCTTCTTGGCCGCGTGAATTTTGGTATTCAATTAATTTTGCCGATCCACGGGGAAATGCTTTGTTATATCAGGATATTATGATTGGTTTGGCGATTGGCATCAAAAGGTTATACAGTCAAGAAGAACCTACTTTTGCAGTTGATCGAGCAGTGGTAAATATTTTAAATAAGCGCTCTTATGTGTGGCATGGTTTGCGCGCTACTAATTTTTATGCTCGCGAATATGCGGCTTTGGCAGCGCTGGCTTATGTTGTTGGTGACACTAGATTCGCTCTGTACAAATACAAACTGCACCGTTCTTTGGCTGAGCTGTTTGCTGCTGATGGAACTCCACTGGAAGGGCCTGCTTATGGCTTGTATACAATTAAGATATTAGCCCCCTATGTTTATTTGACTCAAGATCAGGAGGCAAGAAAAGTTATTGACAATTTCAAACAGTGGTTAATAAAGTCATCTTATGATAAAATAGCTCCCCCGCTAGAAGATTCTCCAGTGGTAAAGTTGACATCGCCAATTTCTGATTTTGCGGAAGTTAACAGGTCTTTTTCTGACTGGGATTTTCCTGTGATAAAAGCTGGCAGTGATTCAACCCAAGATTTGACAATAGCAAGGAAAAGCCGTTATGTAGTTTGGTTGCGCCACCGCCAAAATGCTGTGCCTTTTAATTTGCACCAGCAATTTTCTTCTTTTGATGTTTTGTTAAAAACGCCAAAACAGTGGTGGCTTATCAGCAGCGGTTACCCAGGTTGGAGTTCCAAATTTGACCAGCCCTACCTTCATAATGTAGCAACTGATTTTAAGTTAATTAACAATGATTATTGGTGGAGAATTTTTTCTTGGATAAAAAAAGACAAGCCGCTCATAAGCAATAAGGAGAATTTGTATGTTTTAGCAAACAGTAGGATTACAAGGAGCGTCAGACTGCTTGACAACGGCATAACAGTTAATGATAGAGGCAAAAGCAATATGCGGGTTATTTGGAATGTTAAGGGAAGATTAATAGACAAACAAACTGGTAAAGATAAGACAGTTTTTGTTTGGCAGCAAGGGGAAGAAAAAATGCAGTTAAGTATTATTGGCAGCAAATCTATTACAATTAGGTCAGGCCGACACGCTTTGCAAAAGGATAAAATTGAGCAGCATATGGTTATTGTTATTGAAGGAAAAAATATTACTAGCAGTTTTGTTTTGGTTGATTAAAATTTTACCGCAACAACCAAGTCGCCTACATTAGTTCCGGTTGGCCCAGTTATAATGTGGCCATTTATTTTTTTGAAGAAATGATAAGAGTCGTTGTTTTTTTGAAAAGCGACAATGTCAAGCCCCTGTTTTTTTATTTGTTGGTACAGTTTGTAATTAGCATAAGCTCCAGCTACCTCTGTAGGGCAAAATCCGTCAATTCCATCAGTTCCCAGGCTAGCAAGCTCTATTTGTTTGAGCAGTTTTTTTGGCATTTTTTTTAGTATTTGCAAGACAAATTCTTGATTGCGCCCCCCTTGTCCCTTGCCTTTTACTCTGACCACTGTTTCGCCGCTGGCAATGAGGCAGGAATTTGCTGACGCTTGCTGGAGGAGGCCAGTGAATTTATTAGCGCATTTTTTTACCTCTCCTTGGAGAAAATCGGGTAAAATTATTGGTTTGAGCCCCAAGGAGGCAGCCGTTTGCTTTAGCTTGATTAAAGCGGTGTGGCTGTCGCCAATTATTATATTTTTTACTTTTCCTTTTTGAAAAATAGGCGAGTTTGGTTTGGGGGTGTCAGGTATAATTCCGTCTTTGCCTTGTTGCAGGTACCGTTTAACTGCCGCTGACAGTTTATTTTCCAATTTATATTTTTTGATAATAGACCAAGCATCAGAAAAAGTGGATGTGTCCGGGTAGGTAGGCCCGGATGATATAGTGGATAAGTCATTATTGACAACATCAGAAATTATTAGAGAATGGACTTTGGCAGGGTGGCAGATTTCTGCCAGACGCCCGCCTTTTACTTGGGATAAATGTTTGCGAATAATATTTATTTCATTAATTGAAGCGGTTGTTTGTCTAATAAGCAAATCAAATGTTTGCTTGATATCTGATAATTTGAGAGGGGGTGCGGGCAGAGTAAGCAAAGCAGATCCTCCGCCAGAGATAAGACAAATAACCAAGTCTGAAGATTGAGCTTTTTGTGCTAGAGCAACAATTTTTTGGCTGGCAGCTATGTTTTTTGCTCGGGGCAAGGGATGGCTTGCTAATTGCAGGGTAATTTTTTTGAGTTTGTTTGAGGGGGGTGGTTTAGGAATATTGACATATCCAGCTGTGAGATAACTGCCCAACGCTTCTTCTGCCGCTACAGCCATTTTGTAGCCAGCCTTGCCAAAACCAATCACATAAATATTTTTAAAACGTTTGAGTTCTGTTTTTACCTTTTTTTGGTTTAGGTGCTGGTAAGTCAGACGGTAGGGGTCAATGGAGGATAAGGCAGAATTAATAAGTGTTTGCAGCAATGAAGATAAGGGTGACATATGCACTTTATTATATGATAGGTTAATTTTATCACAATTTTTAACAAAAGCGTTATTTGTATCATATTTTTAGTATAAATCAGATAACATCTGTTAGTTAAGTGATAATTGTGGTATATTATTTATGCTATTTAGTTTCAGTTAGATAATTTGTCTAAATGGTTAGTATTTATGACAACCTGCCCTTTGGATCGCGGCTGACCAAACAGAGGCGGATAATTTTGGATGTTTTAGCGCAGAGCCAGACCCACCTGTCAGCTCGAGAAATTTTTTTATTGGTAAAAAAGAAAATTGCCAATATTAGCTATGCTACCATTTACCGCAATTTAAATTTTTTGGTAAAGAACGGTTTGGTAATGTCGCTAGAATGCTCTTCTAAGGAGGAGTTGTTTGAAATAGCCAAAGACGACCATAGCCATTTTATTTGTTTGCGGTGCAGGCAAGTGTATGATATAGACAATGCCAAATCAAATCATTGGCGTCAGCCCCCCTTTGTCTTGTCAGGGCATAAGGTAGTTAAACAAGTTTTTATTTACAAAGGTTTATGTAAAAAATGCAAAAAATTAAACAGATCAAAATATGCCAAAAAGAAGAAATAAAGTTAAGTCAAAATTTAAAATGGCTTTTTTGGGGTGCGAACCTTGGGAACAAAAAGAGTTGCGCGAAAAATTCAAAAAGCATGATATTATTTTTTTGCCCAGTTTAGAAACTCCAGCTGATTATAAAAAAATAAAAGATAGGGAAATTATCAGTTGTTTTATTTACTCTAGGTTTGGTCAAAAAGAATTTGAGCTCTTGCCAGAGTTAAAATATATTACAACCCGCTCTACTGGTTTTGATCATATTGATTTGCAAGCGGCGAAAAAATTTAAGGTTAAAGTTAGCAATGTGCCGGAGTATGGATCAAATACAGTGGCTGAGCATACCTTTGCTTTGATATTGGCCCTAGCGCGTAAACTTTACCAGTCAATTGAAAGGACAAAGCGTTCTGATTTTAGCTTGGATGGTTTGCGTGGATTTGATTTGCAAGGGAAGACCATTGGCGTTGTTGGCACTGGCAATATTGGCGCTCATGTTATTAGGATAGCTGCTGGATTTGGCATGAACATTTTAGCTTATGATGTTAAGAAGAATCCAAAATTAGCAAGGAAGTATAAAATAAAGTATGTTAGTTTAAATAAGTTATTGGGGCAAAGCGATATTATAAGTTTGCATGTTCCGTATAATAAATACACTCACCACCTTATCAATAAGAACAATATTAAACTCATCAAAAAGGGGGCGGTATTGATCAATACCGCCAGAGGAGGAGTGGTTGAGACAAAGGCTTTGGTAAAAGCTTTGACCAGCGGCATTTTGGCTGGAGCTGGTCTTGATGTTTTGGAGGAAGAGGGATTTATCAAGGAAGAAACTCAGTTGCTGGATAAACAAGTCTCAGAAGATATGCTGCAGACATTATTGCAGGACCATATTTTATTGCACATGGATAACGTTATTGTCACACCTCATAATGCTTTTAATTCACATGAGGCTTTGGGGAGGATACTCAAAACTACTATTGAAAACATCGAAAGTTTTATAAAGGGGAAGGTTATCAATAGGGTGGTATAATTGCAAAAATAATGCTATAATTTTTTATAGAATAATTAATCAGAGAAAAATATGGCTAACAAAGTCAAAAAGATTGAAGTGGAAAGAGAGCTTTGTATTGGCGCTGCTTCTTGTGTGGGGGTAGCCCCTGAGGCGTTTGAATTGGATGAGGAGAATATTGCCATTGTGAAAAGCGGTTGGGAATCTTTAGATGATGATACGTTAATTGCCGCGGCTCAGAGCTGTCCCACCAAAGCAATATTTTTGTACGACGAAAAAGGAGAACAAATTTATCCATAAAGGAGAAATTTATGTTTAGCAACAAAAATTCAAGGGTTTAATCCTTGAATTTTTGTTATATTTATGCTATAATTTTAGTAACAAAAACAAAAATAAAAATTAATCAAAGCCTATGAAAGATAAAATAAACAAATTATTTTGGCAAAGAGTAATGCGGACAGCAGTATTGCTCTTTTTTATTTTTTCTTTGTCTGGCAATAGCGGCCAAGCCGCCACTGATTGCGGCGATGTTGATAGTTATCTAGCCCCGCAATTAACAGCGCAAGCTACCAGCAAAGGAGTAGAGCTAAATTGGAGCAAAATTGATGACAGTAGATTTAGCTCTTACTATATAGTAATATCTCGTAACAATTCCAAGCCAGCCTATAGCGCTGACGGTTATCTTGATGTTATTAATGACGCTGCGGTTGTTTCTTATGTGGTTGATAATTCTAAGAATTACCAGGGAGGTGATTTTATATCTCCCCTACAGGCTGGTGAGTATTATTATTTTGCTATTTCTGTTAAGTATAGCTGCGGATTGGTCAAAACCAGTAATGTCGTCCAGGTAAAGTTTCCTGATTTGAATCCGCCGGAATTAATTCAGCCTCGTATTAGCGCTCTGGTTAAAGATGACGGTTCAATTTTATTGTCATGGGACAAAATTAACCATCAATATTTGAAAGAATACCGGGTTGTTATTTCCAATTTAGATCCCAACCCCAACTATCCAGACAATGGTTATTTGAAGGTAATGAGCACTACAGACAACAACTCTTTGCTTATTGACAATAGCATAGAGTATAGCAGTGGTGATTTTGGTGGTTATTTGGAAAGGGGCAAGGGGTATTATTTTGCTGTAACAGCAGTGTATGTAATCAATGATAAGGAATATTATTCAACAAGCGATGCTATCCGCCTGATTTATAATGGCCCCACTGGCAACCCGACCAATTATTTACCCATCCCAACCATAACTAAAATAACTTCTGGCAGTGATGGTGTTAATATCCAATGGAATAAAATTAGTGACAACAGGTTGGTTGGGTTCTATGTTGTAATTGGCAAAAATTATCTGCCAGTATTTCCCAGCGGTGGTTATCTAGCCCTGCTTGACAAAGACAGCACAAGTTATTTGGTAAATAATTCTACTCCTTACAAAAACGGCAATTTTGGTGAATATTTGGAATATGGAGAAAAATATTATTTTAGTATAGTGGCTGAGTATAAAGGGGGTTATTATAGAAATGCGGCTGTTTATCAACAGACATATGTTGGTCCCCTGCCGCCAACAGATAAGTATTTACAGTTAAAGGCTTACAGCACTCCCGGCGGTATTATTCTAAATTGGAACAGGATAAATGACAGTAGGTTGTATGGGTACAAAGTTGTTATTTCTGCTGGCAAAGAAAATCCAAGATATCCTGACGATGGTTGGTATCTAGATGTGGTTAATGATAAGGGTGAGTTTGATCGTAGCATTGGCTCAGTTGTTATTAAAGGAGACAAAGAAAATAATGGGGGTGATTTTTCTAAACTAGAAAAAGGCAAAAAGTATTATGTTGTTTTGGTAGGATTGTTAAAAGACGGCAAATATATCCACTCCAATGCTGTTGCAGTTGAGTATCAAGGGGATCAAGGCGATTTATTTCCAACAGATACCAAAAATAAAGAGCTTGACCAGTTTGTTGAGGAGGAAAAGAAAATGGTAAAATCAGTTGACAATAATTTAGTAAGTCGCCTCAAAGGCAGAATTTTGCTGCAGGTAGAAAATAAGGGCGAGGCTTGGTATGTTGATCCGGTCAGTGCTAAAAAATATTATTTACGCGATCCTCAAACAGCTTTTGCTGCTTTGCGGCAATTTGGTTTGGGTATAAGCAATAGTGATATAGCCAAAATTCCAGTTGGAATTGAAGAGAGGTTTGTTGACAAGGATAGTGACAATGATGGTTTAGCAGACAAGCTGGAGGAAGGTTTGGGGACCGACCCTAACAATCCAGACAGCGATGGTGATGGTTTTACTGATGGAGAAGAGGTAAAAAACGGATTCAATCCATTGGGCAGCGGAAAAGTTGAAGTTGACAATAATTTAGTTAACCGCCTCAAAGGCAGAATTTTGCTGCAGGTAGAAAATAAGGGGCAGGCATGGTATATAAATCCAACTGATGGCAAGAGATATTATTTAAAAGACGGCCAAGCCGCGTATGATATTATGAGATTTTTAAGTTTGGGAATTACCAATACTGATCTGCGTAAGATTGAGGTTGGTGATTTATAATTTGCATTATTAAACGGTAAATAATATGGGATTAATTTGGCGTTGGGTGCTCAATGCGTTGGGATTGATACTGGTGGCTTATTTATTGCCAGGTATGCAGGTTGATAGTTTTTATATAGCTTTGATAACTGCGTTATTGTTGGGCATTATTAATATAACGATTAAGCCGTTGTTATTATTTTTTACTTTGCCGATAACTATTTTAACCTTTGGTTTATTTGCTTTTGTTGTTAATGCTTTGCTGCTATGGTTTGTTTCTTCTTTTGTTGATGGTTTTTTTGTGGCAGATTTTGTCACAGCTTTGTTGGCTTCGGTGCTGTTGTCAATATTTTCATGGTTATCATACAAACTTATTGCTAAGTAAAATAATATGGCCAAAAGGATGCAACAGAATAAGTTATTGACAGATTTAATCCCTAAATTAAGGCAGGAATTTGTTTTGGTTATTTTTTTGATGTTTGCTTTTGCCGTTTCCCAATTATCAACCACAGTAGTTATAAGGTCGCTGCTCTATTCTATTATTTTATTTGGGTTGATCGTTTGGCTCACCAAAGTTTTTGTAGAGGATAGTTTTGGCAAATATTACAACAATATCATTTTTTTGATGGTGGCTTTCAGTCTGCTGTTGGCGGGCTGGTATGGATTTAACCAATATTATGACAGAATAACAAGTTGGGGATCTTATTCGCTTGTGCAGTATTTGTATTTATTTTTTCCAACTTTTGTTGGGGTTGAAGGAGTGTTAATGCTGGCCGCTTTATTGGGACAGGGGCTGTTTAATTTTGACTTAAACAGCAAGATAGATGTTGACCGTCCTTTGGTTGGCGATTTTGTCGTTGTGGCTTTGGCCACAGTAGTGTTAATATTTTTGGGCAATTTTGTAATGAATTTCCCTTGGTATTTAAATATTTGTCTGGCTCTCACAGTGAATTTGATTATTATTAACCAATTTGGCGGTCAGACAATTAAATCTGATTGATGATACTAAAGTTGAGACAACCGGCTGTAGCAGGTCAATTTTATCCGGCTGACGCGCGCGAACTGCAAGAGATGTTGTCAAATTTTTTGGGGCAGGCGCAGCAAGCAAGGAAAGATTATTTTCCTCGTGTTATTATTGTTCCGCATGCTGGGTATATTTTTTCTGGGCAAGTAGCTGCTTATGCCTATCAGGTAGTAAAACAAGCTGATTTTAAGCGGGTTATTATTTTGGGGGTTAGTCATTACTATCCCTTTAACGGCATAGCTTTGTCAGGGTGTCAGTTGTGGGAGACGCCGCTTGGAACAGCAAAGGTTGACCAACAAACAAATCAATCCTTTTTAAATATTAGCTCGGAGGCTTTTATTAACGATGACATCCACCGTCCAGAACATTCTCTAGAGGTTCAATTGCCTTTTTTGCAATATTGTTTATCTGATTTTGCTATTGTTCCTTTGTTGCTTGGCGGTGAAGATAAAACAACCCTTGACTTTTTATCAGGCAAATTATCAGACTTATTGGCAAGTCGTGAAGTTTTATTGGTGGTTAGCTCTGACCTTTCTCATTATCCTGATTATAATACTGCCGTAGAGGCTGATAAAAGGTTGTTGGGTGCTATTGTTAAGGGAGGGTATAATGGGTTTATTTCTGTTTACCAGCGATTAGAAAAAGAGTTTCCTTATATTGACACCTTTGCCTGTGGACGGGCGGCTATTTTAACCGCTTTGCAAATAGCAGAGATAATGAAGCTAAAAAGTGAGTTGCTTCATTATGCCAATTCTGGCGACTCTCCATGGGGAGACAAAGAAAGGGTAGTTGGCTATGGCGCGGTAGTTTTTTATTGAATTTTATTAAAAAATTTTATGGATAATAGCAATGAAAGCAGGGATTTAAATAAGACTGAACAGCGTTTAGCTTTGCAGTTGGCCAGGCAGACATTGGAAAATTATTTTTTAGGTAAGGATATTTCAATTGACTTGTCTTCTTTTCCTATTTTTAGACAACCGCGAGGCGTATTTATGACTTTACATAAAAAAGATACGGGTAAATTGAGAGGGTGTGTTGGTCAGGTGGTAGCAGTGGAGCCTTTGGGTGAGGCAATAAAACAAATGGCAATTGCAGCGGCCATTGATGATCCGCGCTTCCCTCCTTTGACACATGCTGAACTCAATCAGGTAAGAATTGAAATTTCAGTTTTGTCGCCTTTGCGCAAGATTGACTTTCCCGATCAAATTGAATTAGGCAAACATGGAGTTTTGATTAGGCAAGGTTTGAAAAGTGGCGTGTTTTTGCCCCAAGTGGCCAAAGAAACTGGTTGGGATCTTGCTACTTTTATGTCGCGTTTATGCACTGATAAAGCTGGCCTTGAGCCTGATGCTTGGCAAAATGGCAGCGTTGAAATATATATTTTTACTGTTCAGACATTTACTGAAAATGACTCATAATTTTTTGCTTATTTTTATTTATTTATTTATAATATAGCTGAGGATAATTTTTTTATGCCAAATCATAAAAAGTTAAAAATCGGCTGGTTTTCATTTACTTGCTGTGAAGACAGCACAATTTTATTTACTGAACTTATGAATGACCATTGGCAAGAATGGGTAAAAGTTTTGGATGTGCGTCATGCCAAAGTTTTGCAAAGTGACAATGTGTTGGATGAGCTTGACGTGGCTTTTGTGGAAGGAGCGATTTCTGCTCCTGACCAAGAAAAGAAATTAAAAGAAATACGCCAAAAATCAAAGAAGTTAATAGCGATTGGCGCTTGTGCTGTTACTGGAATGCCATCAGCGCAGCGCAATGAATTTCCTGAAGAAATAAGGGAAGAAATAAACTTTCTTATTGAACGATTTCACTATGGAGACAAGGTAAAGCGATTAGATGAGGTGGTTAAGGTAGATGATAAAGTTCCTGGCTGCCCTATGAATGAAAAGAAATTTTTAGAAGTGCTGGAACAGGCACTAAAAGAGTTTGGTATTGTTAATTAATTATTTTATATGCATTTAGTAAATTTTGATTTTACTTTAGATGAGGTTACCAAGGTAGAAGGCAGCGCTGGTCTTGAGGTCAAGGTTAAGGATGGCAAGGTTGAGTACGCCAAGTTTAAAATCCAAGACTACAAAAGGTTTTATACTCAGGCGATGCGAGGCAAGCCAGTAGCGGCCATTCCCCAGCTTTTATCTCGGATTTGCGGCACTTGTTCAATTGCGCATTTGATTGCTAGCATTGAGGCAGTTGAAAAAACTTTGGGGTTTGAACCGTCTGAGCAAACCAAAATTTTACGGACGCTTACTTATCACGGCCTTATTATTCGTGATCACGCTCTTCATCTTTATATATTTGTTTTGCCAGATTTGTTTGGTAAAGATTCTTTGTTGGAGTTTGATGACAATGATAAAGTGCAGCATCAGTTATTGCATGATGCTTTTGCGGTAAAAGCGGCTGGTAATCATTTGGCAATTTTAGTAGCTGGACGCAGCGTTCATGCTCCCTATCCAGTAGCTGGCGGTTTTTTGCATACACCTGAACAAAGTAAAATACCAGATGTAATTAAAGAATTGGAAGAAATCAGACCAGCTGTTTTGCGTTTGATTAAGGTTTATGCGGAAAGCCCTTTTGTCTTAGAGCGGGAGACAAATTACTTAGCGCTTAAAGCTAATCCTTTTTCATATTTAGAGGGTCAGCTTTATGATAATGACGGATTGGTGGCAGAAGAGAGCGGTTTTCGCGATCATTTAGAGCATGTGGTCAAACCTTATTCTCAGGCCTCAGCTTATACTTTTGAAGGAAAGCCATATCGGGTAGGAGCGCTTGCTCGGCTCAATTTGAACAAAGAGGCCCTCCATCCTCGTACCAGGGAAGATGCAGGTTTTGCTCTTAAATTTTTTCCTTCTGATAATATTTATCACAATAACTTAGCACAAGCGATTGAGATCTTGCATTCGGTTGATGAAAGTATTGATATTTTAAAATCATTTAAGTTCAAAGAGGAAAAGCCGCAAAAATTGGAAATGAAAGCAGCCTCAGGGGTGGGGGTAGTTGAGGCGCCACGCGGTACTTTATACCATAAATTGGTAGTAGATGAAAAAGGGGTTGTTGAGGAAGGTGAGGTAATTGTGCCAACTGGCCAAAATCAAATTGCAATTGAGCTTGATATCGCCAGATACATTCAGGAAAATTTAGACAAGCCCAAAGAGGAATTAAGACGAGGATGTGAGCAGATTATCAGGGCTTATGACCCCTGCATGAGCTGCGCTTCTCATTTTCTTAAAGTAAAGTGGATAAAATAGAGGCGGTTTCTTTTAAGGCGGTGTCCTTATCATATCCCATCGGTATCCCAATAATGTGGATAGCGGTGTTTTTTTTAACTTTTTGAATAAGCTTTAGCTGCCAAGTCAGGTCAAAGTCATGCAAGGTAGTGCGATTGGTAGCAGAGTTGATTTGGTTTGGCTTTAGCAGGGCTACTTTTTTTAATCCTTGGACAGTGTCAATAATAATCCAAGGATCGCTTGGCGGCAGGTCAAATTCATAGGGGTCAAGATGAGCAAAACTAACCTGCGGAAATATTTTTTTTAACTCAGGCAAAATTTTTACAGGCAAGTTGTCTTTTTCTAAATCGGGATTGCCAAAGACAGTTACAATCATAGGGGTGTTTATAAATAGTATTGATTTTTTGTGTATTTTAATATATTTTATTATTACATATATTTTAACAGTAA
>WFTD01000054.1 GCA_015485755.1 Patescibacteria group bacterium
ATATTAACCTTATGAGCTTTACGATTGAAGAAAAAATAAAAAAATTGGAAAACAAGATACAAAAGCTAGAGAAAGATCTGGTTGATTTTGCCAATGATCCCCAAAAACTAAAAAAAACATCTCAAGAATATTCTGAAACAAAAGAACTTTTTGGCTTGTACGAAAAATTAAACAAAATCAACACCGCCATCCAAGAAGCCCAATCAACGCTGGCCGATGGCAATGAACCAGAACTGAATATTTTAGCTGAACAAGAATTATCAACTCTGATCCCCCAGAAAGAAAAAATTGAGAAACAGATAAAAGAGATAGAACACCCTTCCTCACCTTTGGATAAAAAAAATATTATTATGGAAATCAGAGCTGGCACCGGCGGCGAGGAAGCTGCTCTGTTTGCCGCTGATCTTTTTCGCATGTACAGCCGTTTTGCTGAAAAAAAAGGATGGAAAACCCAGTTAATATCTGCCAACCGCACTGGCATTGGCGGCTTCAAAGAAGTTGTATTTTCAATTGAAGGACAAAATGTTTATAGCAATCTCAAATTTGAATCAGGCGTCCATCGCGTCCAACGCATACCAGAAACAGAAAAATCAGGAAGAGTGCACACTTCCGCCGCTACCGTAGCGGTCTTGCCTGAGGCAGATGAAATTGATATTAAACTTGACCCCAAAGACTTAAAAATAGAAACTTCCACCTCTACCGGCCACGGGGGGCAATCAGTCAATACCACCTACTCTGCCATCCGCATCACTCACCTGCCTACTGGATTGGTAGTGCAATGCCAAGATGAAAGATCTCAACACCAAAATAAGGCAAAAGCTTTGCAAATTTTGCGCTCTCGCCTCCTAGCGATGGAAGAAGAAAAAAGAATGAGAGAATTGTCAGCTCAGCGCAAATCACAAATTGGCAGCGGCGACCGCAGTGAAAAAATCAGAACATACAACTGGCCGCAGAACCGCGTCACTGACCATCGCATCAATCTAACCTTATACAACTTAGAAGAAATACTTGACGGAGAATTAGATCAAATTATCGCCGCGCTAAAACAAGCAGAAGAACAATTATCAACTAAAAACTAATTATTACCTATGAAAAAAATCGCCAACTTTTTGTATGAATTAGGAATGCTCAAACGCATTCGCCATGAAGGTTGGCGAATAATTGGGGTGGAAACTCCAGAAACTATCGCCGCCCATTCTCTACGCGCTGCCCAAATTGGCTATCTTTTGGCAAAATTAGAAAACTATGACCAGCCTGATGAAGTCTGTTCCATACTAGTTTGGCATGATATGCATGAAGCGCGAATAGGAGATATCCACAAAATAGCCAACCGCTACCTGCACAAAGATAAAGAAAAAATAGCAACAGACCAACTAGATGATTTGGGACAACCAAAAATAAAACAAACTATTCTCAATCTTTGGCAGCAACTAGAAAGAAAAAATACTGAAGCTGGCATCATTGCCAAAGACGCTGACTTGCTTGAACAAGCTCTAACCGCCAAAGAGTACCTGGAAAAAGGATATAGCGGCGCTCAAGATTGGATTGACAATGTCAAACAAGCCCTGCAGACAAATTCAGCCAAAAAACTTATTCAAGAAATTGAACAGACAAACAGCAACGACTGGTGGCAGGGGCTGAAAAAATTGGATTAATTATGAGCAAAAATAAAATAAAAACAACCCTCTATTTGTTAGCCGCCTTTATTGGCTGGAGGACGGTGATTCAAATAATTTCCCTGCTTTCTTTGGACCGCCTGCAAACTTTACCTGACATTGCTTATGAATTTTATAATCCCAATCCTTGGATAAATAACCTGCCTGAATGGCTAATGCCGTTTGCCAAATGGGACTCGGGCTGGTATCTGTCCATTGCCAAGCAAGGCTATTTTTATATAACAGGCAGCGCTTCTAATGTTGTCTTTTTTCCCCTCTACCCCTTACTGTTAAAAATAATCAGCTGGTTCACCAACAATCATATCCTTCTGGCTGGTATAATCATATCTCACCTGTCTCTCTTTGGCGCTATTTACTTTTTGTATAAATTAACCAAAATTGACTTTGATGAAGAAACATCCTGGCGGTCTGTTTTTTATCTGCTTCTCTTCCCTACTTCTTTCTATCTTATTTCTGTCTATACAGAATCGTTATTTTTATTTTTGACAATTTTAACTTTTTATTTAGCCAGAAAAAATAAATGGTGGCTGGCTGGAATAAGCGGGCTATTTGCCAGTTTAACCAAACCTTGGGGGGCAGCTATTATCATCCCCCTGGCAATTGAGTACCTGGAGCAAAAAAATTTTTCTTGGCAAAAAATAAAAGCAGACATCCTCTCTTTGTGTCTGCTGCCGCTCGGTACATTTGTTTATATGCTTTTTTTGAAAATAAAATTTGGCTCTTTCTGGCTATTTGCTGCCGGCCAAAAAATTTGGCATTTAGATACCGCTTTCAACCCCCTTTTTGCCCTGCAAAAATATTGGCAAAATATTTTCCTTACTATTTCTGATAATCTTCCCTACCAAAGCGCGATTAGCATTGATTTTGCTTTTTTTGGGTCCATGCTACTTCTGTCTTTGGTAATATTTGCCAAACTGCGCAAATCATACGGCATCTATGCCCTGCTGGCAACTCTCATCCCCGCTTTCAGCGGCATCCTCGTCTCAATGTCGCGTTATGTCTTGGTTGTCTTTCCTCTTTTTATTCTCCTTGCTGTTTGGGGCAAAAATAAAATCATCAACTTTATCATCATGACTCTATTTGCTACTCTACTTTCTTTCTTCCTGACTTTATTTGTGCATGACTACTGGGTAGCTTAAATTACTTGTGGAATTCGTGCAAAAAAATTCCCGATACAGTAAAAATAACCACGCCAACAATAATAGTCAGAGGCAATCCCAAATAAGTCCGGCTGTATTCCCATAATGATCTGCCCACTAATATTCCCCCCATAACAAACCCAAGCAGAGAAAACAAAGTATTGCGGCCAACAAAGACCTCCTTTACTTCATATTCCAAATCATTATGATGATAATGCCTTATTTTAAAATGAAATCCTCGCCTTGATATTTTCGGCTTCAATGAAAAAGGCATAATTTCTTATTAATAATTAGTTTATTATTATTAAATTATCTTTCTATAAAACAGTATAGCAAAATAAATTATATATAAATAGCTTGACTTATCCAAACCAATCAAGCAAGCTAATAAAAGTTCATTGACAACCATAAAAATGAGGAAAATATGGATATTGCCCTGCAGTTAATTGGAGCAGTAAGTTATCTTTTAAATAAAATATTTCTAGCTACAGCTGAAGGAAGCAGAAACAAAAAATGGAGGGTACTAGGCTGGCTGGTATATCTGATTGGAGCTCCTGCCTGGATTATAATAATGCTAAAACAGCGCAATTGGATGGCGGCTGCTATTCAAATTGGAGGAATCCCTACTATGGTTTTGGGGCTGTATGTCAGCCTTAGGGGTTACAATCAAAGTATTTATGTTTTAAATAAAATAGCCCGCAAACTAATATACATATTGACCGGAGCTGGCGCTGTCCATAGCATCCACTACTTCGGCGGAATAACCGCAATTACTCAAGTGTTGGAGATAATAGTAATTGTCGGATTTTTGTCTGGCAGTTACCTCCTGGCAAAGAAAAATAAAACTGGCTGGATTTGGTTTGCGGTTATGAATGCTGGCATGTCTATTTTAATGCTCATTCAAAATAAATATATTCTAGCTGGACAGCAAATAATTTCGCTTGGAGTGGTAATTATTGGAATAATAAGGGCAAAATAAACCGCCACAATAGGCGGTTTTTTATCTTTTGATATTTAATAAAATTTACAAATTTTAATCATCTTTATCGCTATCCCACAAAGACCAATCAAACTCATCATCTTCTAATTCTTCTTTAAAAATATTTCCTTTATTATCAATATGGAATTCATATAACTTGCCATTATAAATAACTTTGGCAATATAAAAATCTTTTTTAGGTATAACTTTTATAATTTCTACTTCGGGCTTATTCTTCTTAACAGAAATAGCAATATCATCTAAACTCTTATGTGCATTATTAACATTTTGAGATTCGTTAATATTTGAAACCACCGTTCCAATTTTAAATCTTTTAAGCAAATCCCAAGCCCTGTTAGAGTGTATCTTTGCAAAAATACCGCTAACCTCCTGACCACAACGAGAAGTTATTACCTTAGATCCACCAGGATGATAAACTATATAAGATGAAACATCGTATACATTATTATTAATAACCAAATAACAATCGGTTGGTAAATTATGATTAGATATTTCATCAAGAGTAAACTTATTACTTATTGATTTGCTATAAACAACTTCCGTCTTACTATTGCCAAAATAAGGCTTAAATAAAAAAGAATATCCTCCCGTTGTCCTGATAAGTAAAAATCCTATAACTGCAAAGGTGCTAATACTTGCAAATAACAAAATTATAATAAGCGTAATTTTTTTCATAAATTAAAAATTAAATTCTTCTGAATGAATATGTGACTTAGGCACATAACTGTCTCTTATACACATCTG
>WFTD01000055.1 GCA_015485755.1 Patescibacteria group bacterium
ATTTAAGCAAGTTCCTGATGTTGGAGAGGTGGTGGCAGAGAGTATTTATAATTATTTCCACGATCCAAAAAATATAAAATTCATTAAGTCTTTATTGGATAAGGGCGTGGTAATAGAAAGTGAAAAAACAAGTAAAAATTTGCCGTGGCAGGGCAAAACATTTGTTTTTACTGGCGCTTTGTCCCACCTGACCAGGTCAGAAGCCCAGCAAAAGGTAAGAGAGCTTGGCGGTAGCATTGCAAATAGCGTAAGCAAAAAAACTGATTTTGTTGTTGTTGGCGATAATCCCGGCAGCAAATACGAAAAAGCCAAAAAACTAGGCATAAAGATTATTAGCGAAAATGATTTTTTGCAAATGTTAAACCAGGTTGATCTGCCAAAATAGCGGTTGCTTCCTTGTTAGTTTTGTTTTAAGATAAGGTTATGTCATTGGATTTAGACCAAATAAAGCATTTAAGCAAATTGGCCCGTTTAGAGATATCGGGAGATGAAATAGAAAAACTGCAAACGGATATCAATGCAGTGTTGGAGCTTGTGGCTAAATTGCAGTCTTTGGATTTGTCAGAAGTTGAGCCGACTTTTTATTTGGATTATCAGCAAGGTCTTCTGCGGGCGGATGAACCGCAATTATTTGATAGCGGTGCTATAATAGAATCTATGCCTGATAGAAAGGACAATTTATTAAGAACTCCAAAAGTATTTAAAGGTTAATCATGTTGATAGCAGATCACTCAATAAAACAATTAAATAAATTGTTAAAAGCAAAAGAGGTTTCAGTAACAGAGTTAACCCAATTGAGTTTACAAGAGATTGAATCTTCAGCTGACCTCAATGCCTTTATTACTGTCAACAAAGATCAAGCGCTTGCCAGAGCCAGAGAACTTGATAAGAAATTGCTTGAAGGAGAGAACATCAATCCGTTATTTGGACTTCCCGTTGGCATCAAAGACACCATTATGACAGAAGGGATACGCACTACAGCTGCTTCCCAAATTTTATCTGATTATATTGGCGTTTATGATGCGACAACAGTTGCTAAATTAAAAGCAGCAGGGGTTGTAATAGTTGGTAAAAATAACTGCGATGAGTTCGCTATGGGGGGATCAGGCGAATATTCAGCTTTTGGCCCAACTTTTAATCCTTGGGACAAAGAAAGAGTGCCAGGCGGATCATCCAGCGGCAGCGCTGTTGCAGTGGCAGCAGGAAGTATAGTTTTTTCCCTAGGTAGTGATACAGGCGGGTCAATTAGACAACCGGCAGCTTTTTGCGGTGTTGTTGGTTTGAAGCCAACTTATGGATTGGTTTCTAGGTATGGCTTAATTGCTATGGCTTCATCTTTTGATGTGATTGGACCGTTTGCTCGGACAGTTGAGGACGCGGCTTTGGTACTATCAGCTATTGCTGGGCATGATAGGCATGATGCTACTTCTTTGTCAGGAAGTTTATTTGCTTTGGACAAAATAAACCCTGAAAAAAAATTTACAATCGGCATCCCGGTTCAATATTTTAGTAAAGGCCTTGCCAGTGAAATTGAAAACGCTATCAGGAAAATGATAGATAAGCTTGCCAATGCTGGTCATAAAGTAGTTGAGGTTAGTTTACCGTCGCTTGATTATGCTTTGGCTGTTTATTATGTTATTGTTCCGGCAGAAGTTAGTTCTAATTTGGCTAAATTTGACGGATTGCGCTATGGCCGTAGATTTGCGGGAAAGGTAGATGATATAATTGATTATTATATTAAGGCCAGGGGAGAGGGGCTAGGCGAAGAAGCCAAGCGGCGTATTTTACTGGGAACTTTTATTTTATCAGCTGGATATATTGACAAGTATTACATTCAAGCCCAAAAGGCTAGAACAAAAATAAAGCAGGATTTTGATAAAATTTTTCAAGAGGTTGATTTGTTGATTGGCCCTACCACGCCGACACTGCCTTTTGCTATTGGAGAAAAAAGCAATGATCCAGTGCAGATGTATTTGTCTGATGTATATACAGTAGCAGTTAACATTGCTGGATTGCCGGCTTTGTCTGTGCCGATAGCTCTTAGTCAAAACAATTTGCCTATTGGCATGCAGATAATAGGTCCTGCCTTGAGCGAGGACAAGATGCTTTCTTTGGGGCGGGCAATTGAGGCACTACGAGGAGAGTGGTCATTTCCAATAAATAAGTAAAATATGGCAAATTTGTTAATAGTGATTATTGTTAGTATAATAGTTGTAGTTCTGCTAATAGTTATTTGGCATTTTTTGCACAAGCAAAGAGAGGATTGGTCAGAACTTGATTACGATCAGTGGCAACAGCGTTGGCGGAAAATTGAGAAATATTTGGATAGCAAAGATCCTTTAGCCTGGAAAATGGCTGTTATTGAGGCTGATAATTTTTTAGACAGCCTTTTGAAAATAAGAGGTTTTACCGGTAGAGGTTTGGGGGATAGATTGAAGTTTGCCCAAGTAAAATATAAGCAGCTTAAGGAAGTATGGCCTGCTCATATTTTGCGAAATAAGTTGGTTCATGAAAGCAATTTTACTGTCAGCCAGAGAAAAGCAAGGTCGGCAGTGGCTAGCTTCAAAAAGGCTTTAAAATCTTTGGGGTATCATTGGTTTTAATTAATTATTAATCATCAATTTATGTCAACCAACAAGGCACCACATCCTTCCTTAGAAGAACTTCAGGCCCGTGTGCTTGACTGTATAATTGTTGGGGCTGGTCCAGCTGGTATGTCAGCCGCTGTTTATGCTGCTCGGCGCAAGGTAGATACATTAGTTATTACCGACAATATTGGCGGTCAGACTAATTGGTCAGCTGATATTGAGAATTATCTTGGCTACGAGTTTATGTCAGGATATGAGTTAAGCCAGAAATTTTATCAACACTTAAAAAAGTTTGACGAGCAGAACGATGTTTATGATTTGGAGGTATTGCAGAATGATCCAGTGGCAAAGATTGAAAAAATAGACAATGCTTTTCGGGTAACTACTAAACAAAATCGCGTTTTTACCAGCCGGACAGTTATTTTAGCTTGTGGGGCTAGGCCGCGAATGTTGAACATTCCCGGGGAAGAGAAGTTTATTGGACGAGGGGTAACTTTTTGCGCTACTTGTGATGGTCCGCTTTATCGCAACAAGACAATTGCAGTAATCGGTGGAGGGAACAGCGCTATGGAAGCGGTAATGTATTTGGCTAAACTGGCTAAATTTATCCATCTAATCACCATCAATGAAGATTTACAAGGAGAAAAGGCTTTGATTGATGAAGTGAAAAAATTAGACAATGTTAAGGTGTATTATTCTACAGAAACTTTGGCCGTTATTGGCGCTGATAAAGTGGAAAAAATAAGGGTAAAAGATAAAAACAGCGGCAATGAATATGAAATAGAAGTTGAAGGCATTTTTGAGGAAATTGGTTATACGCCCAATTCTGATTTTGTTAAAGATTTGGTCGAAGTAAACGCCAAAGGAGAAGTGGTTATTGATGAGTATAACCGTACTTCTGTGCCGGGAATTTTTGCCGCTGGCGATGTTTCTTCTGTTCCTTATAAGCAAATTGTAGTTGCAGCTGGCGAGGGAGCCAAAGCATTGCTGTCTGTTTATAATTATTTATTGCCAAAGAATGAATAAAACTATTGCCGTTGTTGGCGCTTCGCGTAAGCCAGATAAAATTTCCCATCAAGCAGTTATAGCTTTTCAGCAAGCTGGTTATGATGTTTTTCCAATCAATCCTCAAGCTGACACTATTGCAGGAATAAAATCTTACCCTAGTTTACTGGATTTGCCAGTAGAGGTAAATGAGATTAGCATTTATTTGCCGCCTGCTTTAACTAAAAAATTTATCCTTTCATTGCCTGATGATAAGATAGAGGGCGTGCAAACAATTTATTTCAATCCAGGCTCATTTGACGATGAAGTGAAAGCAATTGCTCAAGATAAAGGTTTACCAGCTGTTTTTGCCTGTAGCCTGATTGCTCACAATTTACCTAGTCCTTATAAAGATTAATTTTTTTATTATGGATAATACTTTGAAAAAGTTTTATACAATTTCAGGGATATTGCTGTTGATTGGCTTGGTTTGGATTGTGGTAGTTTGGCAAGGAGAAAATCCTGCTTATAATCTACCTCCAGCTGAGCGGCCGGTTTTGGGAAATCCCAATGCCAGTATTGTGGTTGAAGAATTCTCTGATTTTCAATGTCCTGCCTGTAGATCAGCCGCGCCTGTGGTCAAGGGGATAGTTAACAAATACAAAGATAAGATAAAATTTGTTTATCGTCATTTTCCTTTACTTTCAATCCATCCCCGCGCTTATGATGCCGCGCTTGCTTCTGAATGCGCCAATGACCAGGGCAAATTTTGGCAGTACCATGATTTGCTATTTGCCAACCAACCGAATTTTAAAAAAGATCAGTTAATCGGCTATGCGCGCGATTTAGGTTTAAACGAGAGCGAATTTTCTGCTTGTTTGCAAAGCCGCGCCCGCAAAGAAGTAGTTGACGCTGACCTAAACAAGGCCAAAGAGTTGAACTTGAACAGCACTCCTACTTTTATTGTCAATGGCAAAATTATTCGCAACTGGTCAACTGGACTGGAGGCGGCTATAGTGGCAGAAATAGACAAGCAGTCAAATGCAAACGCTAATTAATAGATAATTATGCATTTTCTTCACAATTACAACCCTGACCCAGTTTTGCTGCAAATTGGCAGGATAACAATATATTGGTATGGTTTGTTGATGTTGATTGCAATTTTGTCAGGTATTTTTATCACAATTAAGCTAGCTAAGAGGTACAGAATTGAGCCGGATAAAATTTGGGATTTGGCTTTTTGGTTAGTCATTGGCGCGCTAGTGGGAGCGCGGCTTTACCACGTAGCACTTGAATTTGGTTATTATTTCAACAATCCCGGTCAGATAATAAAAATTTGGCAGGGAGGAATCGCTATTCACGGCGCTTGGCTGGGGGGATTTGTTGCTTTATTTTTTTGGTGTAAAAAGAATAAAGAACAAATGCTTAAATGGCTTGATTTATTGTCTCCTGGTTTGATTTTGGGGCAGGCTATTGGTCGTTGGGGAAACTATTTCAATCAAGAGTTGTTTGGCAAACCGACCAACTTACCCTGGTCAATTCCAATTGATCCAGCAAATCGTCCTGTTGGTTATGAGCAGTTTACTTATTTTCACCCTACTTTTTGGTACGAATCCTTTGCCAACCTAATTATATTTTTTATTTTGCTTAGAATTTTTGCAAAAAAGAAATTTGAGGGGCAGGTATTTTGGCATTATTTATTAT
>WFTD01000056.1 GCA_015485755.1 Patescibacteria group bacterium
CCACCAATTAGCCCCGCCTGCGCCTGCCAAACTTGATGATAGCAAGACTTTGTTTTTCTTTGATGTGGAGGATGAGGAAGAAATAAGAAAGATAGCCAAATCAAAAAATATTACCGCCCCTTCTTTTTTGGCTGACGAAGTAGCGGCTGATATAGTAAACCGTTCAGGTTTGCGTTTGTCTGCCGAGCAAAAAAAGAGGGTTATTAGTATTTTAGTGTCACGGCTAAAACAGGTCAGGGAAAAGCATGAGGCATTGTTAAGACTGGTTGACAAAAATATTGGCGGCGGTCTGACTGAGCAGCAAGCTGAAGATTTATTAAAAAAAGTTGATGATTTTTTGTCTGCCCATCAAGAAAAGGGCAAATCAACATCTCCGGCGCCAACTGAGCTTGACAGGCTGATTCGCCAGGCTGATGATATTTATGAAATAAAACCGCCTTCAGATACCAGTGAAGGTTTGTCAGAGAAGCAGATAAAAGCGCAGACTTCTGCCAGCCAGCCAGCAACAACTTCTGATTATAAGCAGGCTATTATAGATGAAATAGCATCCAAACAGCCAGAGCTAATGCAAGAGCCCCAGTTTACACCCCCATCAACGCCGCCGGTAGATTTGCCTGTTGCCAGTGACAAGCCAACAAAAGAGAAGCCTCAAGCAGCGGGCAACCAAAAGCAGGCTTTAGCTGCTGATAAATCAACAACTAGAGCCACAGCTGAAACAGTGGTCAAAAGGAAAGCCTCGCCGCCTTCTGGCAAACCAAGGGTTGAGGATGTTAAAGTTAGCAGGAGATTATTGGGGCCGATAGATGAGCTGCGTTATTTGAGCGTAGATGAGTTTAGGCGGTTGGGCGAGTCAGCTGAGGAAAGAATCAATAAAATAAAACAAAAAATATCAATTTTAGAAGAAGAGTCATTTGCCCAGAAAATAGAGGGAATAAAAGCTTGGCGCACTTCCCCAGTTTATCAGTTATATTTGCAAATTGGTCGGGAAAGCATGGAGCAAGGCAAACCGGTTAAAGATGTTATTGCAGACAGGCAAGTAAGGGGAGATAAATATTTAACCTGGGAGGAGTTTACTTTGATTTCTGATTTAAACCAACAGTTAAGATTTTAGCTTATGCAGCAGTTTTTAGTTCCACAATTTATTGATGTTGAAAGTAAAATTTTGGGCCCAATAACTGTGCGCCAGTTTGTGATTATGCTGGTGATGATTGGCACTTTATTTATTTTTTACAAGGCTTTTGATTTCGCCACTTTTTTGGTCTCTGGTTTTTTTGTTTTGATAATTGGAATTGCTTTTGCCTTTGTTAAGGTAAATGGAATGCCTTTTCATTTTTTTGTTTTAAATTTAGTCGCTAGTTTAACCAGGCCAAGCTTGCGGGTGTGGCGCAAAGACAGCCAAGATTTTGGAGTGGAAGAAGAAAATAGCGCCAAGGCCACCAGCATTGACGATGTAGTTGCCCCGCCCCGCAAACAAATCAACCGCACCCGTTTATCTGAATTGTCTTTAATAATAAATACAGGCGGATATTACAAAGGAAAAAATAATTCTTTATAAATTATAAGGTATGAAATCAAATAAATTGGCTGGACAAAAAATAAAAGTTTCCACCCAAAAATACCTTGATATTGCTGAAATACGCAATGATACTGTAGTTCTAAAAGACGGCACCCTTCGCGCTGTTTTGCTTGTTTCTTCAATCAATTTTGCCCTCAAATCAGAAGATGAGCAAGAGGCAATTATTTCCGCCTATGTTAGTTTTCTCAATTATTTGGATTTTTCCCTGCAGATTGTTATTCAGTCCCGCAAGCTCAATATTGATCCATATTTGCAAAGCCTGAAGGAACAAGAAGCCAAACAAACCAATGAACTGCTGCGAGCCCAAATTGCTGATTACCGCAATTTCATCGTGCAATTAGTTGAATTGGGTGATATAATGAGTAAACAATTTTATGTAGTAGTCCCTTATAGCCCAGTTAGCCAGCAGGGACAGAAAAAATTTTGGGATAGAGTAATGGCAATATTTTCAGCTGGCAAAATCGTTAAATTAAAACAGGAAAAATTTGCCAAATACAAAGATATGCTGGATAAGAGAGTTGAGTTTGTTATGTCTAGCTTGGCTAGCATTGGTTTGAATTCTGTGCGGCTTGACACTCAAAGTTTGATAGAGCTTTATTACAATACTTACAATCCTGATACTTATGAGCAGGAAAAATTGCACAATATTGAAGAGTTAAGAATAGCCAAATAGTATGTTTGATATTAGAAAAATAAACAAAAACAACAAACCAGAGAATTTGCCATTAACAGCGCGAGAAAAAAAGGAAATGGAAATAAAGCAGCAGTTGTCAGAAAAAGAGCTGCTTGAGGCTGAAAAAGTTTTTCGTGAGGGGATTGTTCGCGTTCGCGACCTGATTGCGCCATCAGCTATGAAGATAACCCCATCTTATTTGGAACTTGGCAATTATTTTGTTAGGACATTATTTGTAGTTGATTACCCTCGTTATATTAGCGTTGGTTGGTTTTCTCCAGTTATCAATTATGCCGCCACGATGGATATTGCTATGTTTTTTTATCCTGTCCCTTCAGAAGTTGTTTTGAAACAGCTCAAGAACAAGGTGGGCGTGTTGGAAGCGCAGCTTATTGCAGATGCTGAAAAAGGCGCCCCGCGCGATCCTATTAGAGAGACAGCCTTGCGTGATATTGAAAAGCTGCGGGATGATTTGACCCAGGGCATTGAAAAGTTTTTCCAGTTTGCTTTGTATGTTACTCTTTACGCCCGCTCCAAAGAAGAACTTGACAAGTTGACAGAAAAGATTGAAGCGTTGTTTGGCTCCAAGCTTGTTTATACCAAAAGAGCTTTATATCAAGCTGAGCAGGGGTTTAACTCTACTTTGCCTCTTGGCAATGACGAATTGATGATTTCATTTAATATGAATTCATCACCTATTGCTTCTTCTTTCCCCTTTATTTCAGCTGAACTTACTTCTGACAATGGCATTTTGTACGGCATCAATCGCCACAATAACAGCTTGATTTTATTTGATCGCTTTTCTTTGCAGAACGCCAACTCAGTTGTGTTTGCCACTTCTGGCGCTGGCAAGAGTTATGCTATCAAACTTGAAGTATTGCGCAGTTTGATGATGGGCACGGATGTAATCATTATTGACCCGGAAAAGGAATACCAGCATTTGTCCGATGCAGTTGGCGGCACTTATATAAATATTTCTTTGGCTAGCGATGAAAAAATAAACCCTTTTGATTTGCCTCGGCCGGTTGGCGATGTAAAAACTGGAGACATTATCCGCAGCGCTGTTATTACCTTAAAAGGACTGCTAAGGATTATGCTTGGCGATATTACCCATGAAGAGGATTCTATTTTGGACAGGGCCTTGCTTGAGACTTATGCCAAAAAAGATATCACGCCTGAAAGTGATTTGAGCGAGGTAGAAGCGCCAATAATGTCTGATTTTGAAGAGGTGCTGTCAGGAATGGAAGGGGCAGAGGATTTGGTAGTAAGGTTGAAAAAATATACCGAGGGGACTTTTTCAGGACTTCTAAACCATCCTACAAATATTGATATGCGCAACCAGTTGGTAGTATTTTCTGTTAGGGACCTGGAAGATGAACTCAGGCCAATAGCTATTTATACAATTGTTAACTACATCTGGAATGTAGTTAGGTCAGAGCTCAAAAGGAGAATTTTGGTTATTGATGAGGCTTGGTGGCTGATGCAAAATGAAGACAGTGCTAAGTTTATTTATGCTTTGGTTAAGCGTTGCCGCAAATATTATTTAGGTGTTACCACTATAACGCAGGATGTTAATGATTTTTTGCGGTCTCCTTATGGCCAGGCGATTGTTACCAACTCCTCCCTTCAGCTTTTGTTAAAGCAATCTCCAGCAGCTATTGATGTGGTGCAAAAAACATTTTTGTTGACCGAAGGAGAAAAATATTTGCTGCTTGAGTGCGGCGTGGGCGAGGGGATATTTTTTGCCGGTCCTAAACACGCCGCTATAAAAGTAGTTGCTTCTTATACCGAAGACCAGCTCATTACTTCTGATCCGAAACAGCTTTTGGAAATAGAGCAAGCCAAAAAGGAATTTGAAGAACAGATGAAAAAACAAGGTATGTTGTAGTCTGATTGGCGATTTTGGTTTATAATAAAGCCAGGTAAATTAATTTAACTTTATGGATGATAAAATAAAAAAAATAGCATTATTTTTGGCCATTTTGTTGGTGGCAGGGGGAGTGATTTGGTGGTTTTTTCGCCCAACAGCCAAACCGCCTTCTCCCAGCCAACCAACCGCGCCAACTTCCCAACCTTCAGTGGTAAAAGAGAAAACAGTAGTGCAGGAAAATTTATTAAAGCAAGTGGAAGGCAAGAGCGAGGAAGAAATAGGCGATTATGCAGAGGTTTTAAAAGTAAGCAGATATTTTACAGAAAGGTATGGCAGTTTTTCCTCTGATGCGGCTTGGCAAAATTTGCAAGATGTAAAATTGGTAGTTACAGATGATTTGTGGCAGGATTTTGAAGAATTGATGGCGAAACCAGCCAAACAAGACAATTTTTATAGCATGCAAACCAAAGTTTTGTCATTGACAGTTGACAGTATTGACAATAATAAAGCCCAGGTTACAGTTTCAGTCCAGCAAACAGAAACAAAAGGAAAAGAGCAAAACACAACTTACAACAAAAAAATAATTGAACTTGTCAAAGACAAGGGCAAATGGAAGGTGAGTAATTTTTTTGATAAATAAATGTTAATCAGGCTTTTTACAATATTTTTGTTTTTATTTGTTTATTTTGGCAGTTTCACCTTGCCTGTTTTTGCTCAAAGCAATGATGATTTTTTTAAAATATGCTGGACAGAGAGTGATTGCTACAAAGACCCCCGAGCTTCAGATAAGGATAAAAATACAGGAAGTAAATATGAATTTGTTCCAGGCAAATACTTGCCAGACGGCGATGTTTGCAAAGTGAAAGGCAAGGAAAATGAAATTGGCAGGTGCTATTACAAGCCAAGGCTGATTGATTTGCAGGTTAAAATACCTTTGATCGGCAATGTAAAAGATGTTTTATCTGATAAATATTTTAGTGATAACAAGGTCAAGACAGACAAACGGTCGGGAGAGGTAAGCGCTGTGGCAGGCTTCCCTGCCTATATAGC
>WFTD01000057.1 GCA_015485755.1 Patescibacteria group bacterium
CCTTATAACCCTCACTATTAGGATGATCATTTATATTCTGATAATATACTGGCATTCCTTGCAGAAGTCTCTTTTTCATAAAAGGCAAAACATCTAAACAAAAAACATTTTTATACTTATCACAAATTAAATTTATCTCTGACTTAATCAATTCATCATTTTCTACTATTCTCCTAAATGTGTTATTGTTATAAGCTTTATATCCAATTATATCATAATAGACATTTTGTTTGGTTGGAAATATCGCTACAATAAAATTAATGCCATAATCTGCAAAAATTTCTGCCATTTGTCCCAAAAATAATTTTGTTAAGCGCATTCCTTCTTTATTTTCTCTTCTAGATATATCAACGCCAGGCAAACGGTGATCATTCCAAAACAAGGTAGATATCTCACCTTTATCAAATCTTAAACTAGCGCCAGCAGGAGGGTGGAGCCAATTATTGGTTCCGGTAAAGTATGGCGAAGTTAAACCAATCTTCTCGCGCCAAATTCTTGTCCTATCTACTAAAAATTTATAAAAAACACTCTTTTTCCACACAAATCTCTTTAGCTGAGAAAATAAAGTTTGCGACTGCCCCAAATTACTAGTGGAAATGTGCTGTTTATCAATAAAATTTGGATCGCGAAATTTATTCCAAAAATCATAAGTATAAACGATATCATAAGTATCATAAATATCATTTCCTATATAAAACCCCAAAACCACCAATTTTGGCTTCTTAGATATAATTTTATCAGTTAAAGCATAATACTGAGCTGTACCATAACCAGCAACTCCCATATTGTAAACAGCCTTATTTAAATACTCGCTTAAATATGCAGGCCAAGATACATCTTCATTATTTTTATTTTGCCCTATCACCTCCCCATAAGTATGGGAATCACCCAACGCTACTATAGGATAATAATCAGCTTGAACAGGATTTTTAAACCCCCACTGATCATGGCCAAAACCGCTGTTGGCTTTTATCTTAAATCCCAAAACTGGATCAGTAACAAAAATCTCACTGTTTTTTACATCAAATTGCTTGACCTCTACTAAAGGCAAGATGATACGCAAAAAAATTTCAGTCAATACAACTGCTAAAAATAAACCTACCAATATTAAGCTTATATTTATTAACAAATCTTTCCCTCTAATCCAACTCATATTTACTACGCCAATCATCCTCCTCCTTTAGTGGAGGCTGGTCTTGTTTGTCCAAAACAAAATTTCCCATAACCAAAAAATCCATTTCAGTTCTCATAAAGCAAAGGTAAGCATCCTCAGGTGTGCAAACAATTGGCTCACCCCTAACATTAAAAGAGGTATTAACCAAAACAGAACAGCCGGTCTTGTCTTTCCAGGTTTTAAGCAATTGGTAATAACGAGGATTATATTCCCGATGGACAGTTTGAATGCGAGCAGAATAATCAACATGGGTAACAGCTGGAATGGTTGACCTGACAACATTTAGCTTGTCAATCCCCCATAAACTCTTCTCTTCCTCTGTCATCTGGCGCCTTAACTCCTTTTTAACATTAGCTACCAAGAGCATATAGGGAGATGGCCTGTCTAGCTCAAAGTAGTCACCTACATCCTCAGCTATAACTGAAGGAGCAAAAGGACGAAAACTTTCCCTGAATTTTATTTTTAAATTCATTTTTTTCTGCATTTGGGAAGATCGGGGATCACCCAAAATAGAACGGTTGCCCAAAGCCCGCGGGCCAAACTCCATTCTGCCTTGAAACCAGCCAATAACTTTTTCCCCTTCTAACTGTTCCGCCGCAATATCGCACACCTTTTGAAAATCATCATAATACTTATAAGGAATATTGTTTTTGTCCAAAAACTCTTTAATCTCATCATTACTAAATTCTGGTCCCCACAACGACCCTCTCTGAGCCGCCTGGCCATTGGGATCTGGCCTGTCTTTATTTAAATACTGGTACCACCCAGCTAGCGCTGCTCCCAAAGCTCCGCCGGCATCGCCAGCTGCTGGCTGAATCCAAATATCATCAAAAATTCCCGCCCGCAATATTTTACCATTAGCCACACAGTTTAGCGCCACCCCGCCGGCCAAACACAAATATCTTTGTCCGGTAACGTTTTTAACATGCCGAGCTAATTTTAGCATTATTTCTTCTGTCACTTTCTGAATAGAGGCGGCTAAATCCATCTCTCTTTGAGTTAATTTGGATTCAGGCTGACGCGGCGGACCGCCAAACAGTTTAGCAAATTTATCATTGGTCATCTTTAATCCAACTGGATAGTCAAAATACTCCAAATTCAAACGAAAAGATCCGTCATCTTTGACATCAATAAGATTCTCATAAATCAAATTAACATATTTTGGCTCGCCATAAGGAGCAAGCCCCATTACTTTATACTCGCCTGAATTTACTTTAAAACCAGTATAATAAGTAAAGGCTGAATAGAGCAGTCCCAAAGAATGGGGAAAATGAATCTCTGCCAAAATGTTTAACTGATTATCCCTGCCAACACCGTAAGTAGTAGTAGCCCACTCACCCACGCCGTCAACGGTAAGAAAAGCTGCTTCTTTAAAAGGTGAGGGAAAGAAGGCAGAAGCAGCATGGGCCTGATGATGCTCAGTAAATAAAACTTTGCCATTATAACCCATTTCTTTTTGGATTAAATGGGGAATCCACAACTTTTCTTTGAGCCATACTTGGGTAGCTTGAGCAAAAGAGGAAAAACCCTTTGGGGCAAAAGCTAAATAAGTCTCAAGTAACCTTTCAAACTTCAAAAAGGGCTTATCATAAAAAACCAATAAATCTATATCGCCTACTGATATGCCGCCCGCTTGCAAACAATATTCAATTGCTCTGTGGGGAAAACTAGAATCATGCTTTTTACGAGAAAACCTTTCCTCTTGTGCGGCAGCAATAATTTTGCCATCCTGCACTAAGCAAGCCGCGCTATCATGGTAAAAACATGAAATGCCAATAATGTTCATAATAATTAATAATTACTTTTCTTTGTGGGGATAAAGCTTAAAAAAACCATTATCCCTCATATTGCCATCAATATAAACAAAATTCATTTTACATTTCCAAGCGACAAAATTAAAACTTAATTGATCACGAATGCTATATTTATTTATTTCCTCCCACCATTTTTCCATCACTTCAATAACTTCGGGCAGGTTATGCTTGCGTAAGATAACACCGCCCACAATCAAACCGTTATCATCTGGATAACCCTGCTGCCGATAATCGCTTATCTGCTTTTTGACGATATCCGGATCGTCTTTTACCTTGCCCCTCTTTGCCATTTCAATCAAGGCCTCGGCTTCTTGGTAAATACACCCCCTGCTGTCTGGTTGTAAATTGCGATGATCAAAAAAAGCAATTGCATTGCCATTAACCAAATACTTATCAATTAATTGATTAACATCTCCTCTAACCAACACATTGCCGTCAACCCAAACGCTCACATCATAATCAGGCAAAAATTTATGCGGCAATATTTTGAATAATTTAGCCTGCAATCTGCTATCAGAAATCTCTGGCTTAACCTTCCTCACACTCCAAACAGAAGACGAAAAATCCTGATCAGTAAAACAAACAAAATCAATATTGTCAGGAACAACTTGGGGTTCAATCAATTTATCTTTACCGCCAAAAATTGCGGTATAAACAACTCGGCGTTTTGGTTTTATTTTAACAATAAACTGATAAGCAAACAGGCCTGGAAAAATCTTGCCCAACAATCTCGTGCCTCTGGTGGGAAAGTGATGCCTTTCTGTCGCCAAATAAAAGCCAGCTTCCCTTATCATCTTTTTAAAACTATCCCAACTAAAAAAATGGATGTGCCCTCTGTCCATCAATCCCTGATCAGTATATTCCCACTTTCCTCCAAAAATCTTCAATCTATTTTTCCAAAAAAGCAAATTGGGCACAGTAATAATAACTTCGCCCTTGTCAGTTAATATTTGTCTTATTTCCCGCAAAACTTTGTCAGGATCAAATAAATGCTCTAGCACTTCGGATAAAATAACCAAATCATACTTATCTGTCAGTTTGCTTGTCCAGTTGTCAAAATTAATATCAACCAAAAAAGTTTTATCCAGCCTAGTTTGGGCAATACTCAGCGCTTCTGTTGAAATATCCAAACCGTGGACTTCTACTGAAAACCTATCTTTGATGATTTGACCCAGCTGACCATCACTACAGCCAATATCAAGAACTTTCTTTGTTGAAGGAGGAAATAAAGATAAAATAGCGTTTTTCCGCCAACGGTTTATTTTTTTATAATGATAAGGCTTATAATACTGCTCAACTCTCATTGGTTTGTTTGAATGATTCTATCAGCGGCTCAGTCACTTTTGTGGGCGTGAGCTTGCTTTGAAATAAACTTGCTGCTGCCCTGCCAATGGCTGCTCTTTTATCGGCGTTATCTTTTAAAAATAAAATAGCCTCGGCCAAACTATCAGGGCTAGCTGCTTTACATAATACAATATTCTCACCATCAGTAAACACCTCCCTAACAGCTGGGGTATTGGCTGTAATCACAGCTTTCCCCATCGCAACAGCCTCATATACTTTGTTTGGTATAACTCTCTGGGTTTTGCCGCTAGATCCAAAAATGCCCAAACATACATCAGCTTTATTTATATACTGCGGCAATTCCCAATAAGGGACAGGATCAATAAAATTTATGTTATCAAGTCTGAGTTGAGACGTTAACCGCCTGATCTTCTTATACTCCTGCCCCTTGCCAATTATCTGCCAAACAATATTTTTTTCATTTTCAAGCAATTTAACTGCTTGAATAATATATTCAACTCCCTGCAAAGGAATAAATTTACCGTGAAAATGAATAATAAATTTGCTCTTTTGGCTTGTTTTCTTCTCTGGCCGCGGATAAAAAACATCATCATCACTCCCTACCAATACCCGTACAAATTTTTCTCTTTTAACTCTAAAAGTTTTGGCAAAATAATCAATATGAGCGTTGGTATCAAGCAAAATTTTATCTGCCAAATGGCAAGCAAGCCAATCCAATAAAAAATAATACCAAGCCTTGGGGTGAAACTTGCTTGTCAATTTCCTGTCAAATACCCAAGAGTCATAGATAGAATAAAAAGCATCCCAATAAAGAGGTTTTTTCTTTATTAGCCAGGCCAAAAACACTATCCACCTATCACGACTATAACCAACCAATAAAATATCATAAGACAAAGAGCGATGAGCTTTAAATAAACGCCAATATTTTACCCACCCTCTATCTTGAGAATGGCACTTAATAACACTAATTCCGTAATTGCCAACCCCTTTGGCAATTACCCGATTGCGAGCATATTCTGGATTGTAATCACCAAAATAACAAACCCTCATAAGAAAAAATCTAATATTCTTTGCGCTCGCTTTTCCCAACTATAAGCTTGAACATCTTGATAAGCCTGCCTGCTCAATTGTTCAGCCATTTCAGGACGATCTGATAGTCTGATTATCTTATCTTGCAAATCGCTAGCGTTACCAGGAACAAAAAATAGACAATTCTTATCATTTAAAACCTCCCTGATACTAGGCAAATCTGAAGCAATAATTGGCCGCTGGCTAGCCATATACTCAAACATCTTCAACGGAGAAGTAAAATGAACAGACTCATCCGTTAATGGTATATTGGGCAGAACCAAAGCATTTGATAGCTTTAATATCTCTGGAATTTGCCGCGGCGGCTTGTATCCTAGCAACTTAACATTGAATAAACGGTCTCTATCAATAATTTTTTGATAATAATCTATATCAATATCACTACCGCCTACTAATAAAAATAAATATTTATCTGACTTTAAAAATAAACGAGCGCATTCAAGCAAAACACCTACCCCTTTCCACTTATAAAAATGGCCTACATAAGTAACTATATATTTATCTAACGGCAAATTATATTTTTTTCTAAGTTCGTCTTGGCTTAAATTAATTTTGTCATAAAGTGATAAATCAACTCCATTAGGAACGGGCAGTACCTTCTTTGCTCCTAATGATTGGTAACCCTTGGATGTGCCTTGGGAGTTGCAAATCACACCATCAAATACCTTAATCACTCGTCTAAGCCACCAACGCTTCTGTTTTGATGGCAAGCTATGAGCTGACAACCACACCTTAACATTCCTAAATCTCTTTAAAAAATAAGCGACTTCGGGACTGCGGGTCAAAACAACATCGTCTTGATTAAATTTAATAGATCGCAATTGCCAAAGAATAAAGAATATCTGTAAATAATACGGCACGATTTTAAGCCAGCCAAACATTCCAATCATATCAGGCACTTGCAAAAATTTTACCGTAAAAACAGGTTCAATCCCATAAAAAGAAAATATATCATCGCCACTTTTTTCTCGGCGCGGCAAAACTAGTTCTACCTCCACGCCCTGACGAGCAAAAGCTTCACACATTTTAACTATCTGCTGTCCATAAGCCTTGCGCGTAGGCAAACGCACTGGAACTATATAAATTAATTTATTTATTTTTTTTAACATAATACCAATTTAACCATCCTAATAAAAAATTGGTGAGTATTTTATACTGCCATGGCATTTTGCTTTTCCATTCTAAATCTTCTTTGATAGTGCTATCCTTTCTTAACTTCATTCTATTCCCGCCTACTTGGTGATGGGGAAAATCTCTAAAATTCAATATTTCGGACTGCCATGGCA
>WFTD01000058.1 GCA_015485755.1 Patescibacteria group bacterium
AGCTTAGTAATAGTTTGAATGTTTTTTTGTTCATATATTGATTATAAACCAATACAAATTTGCCAGCAAGAAATTGACAACACCGAGCAAAAATTATAAATTAAAAAAATAAAAGAACATTAAAAATTTGCAAAAAATAAAAAGAGGAGGGTTTATGAAAAAAAATTTTGTATTGCATATTAGAAGATTGGCAGTTTTGTTTTTTGATTTTTTATTTGATCATAATTGGTTTTATCGCTTGTTGGGATGGATGAATTATCGTTTTTTTGAAATTCGCACTGTTTTTTTGATGTACCCAGAGCAGAGAAAGTATGCTCTTGCTTTTGTCTATCCCTCTCGTCTGCCCAAGGTAAAGTGGAATCCGTTTCTGGCTGGATTTTTTGTGCAAAATGGAAAGTTGGGGTTGATGTTTGCAATTTCTGCTACCCCGGATGATTTCCGCAATCCTGCAAATGAAGATGGCTTGCGCAGTATGGTTAAACGGATGGAGGAAATCAGGCAATTAGTTGGAGCGCCGCGCAAAACATTTGCCGGAATTTTGCCGGGGGTTTTGTATGCCAAAAGGATTGTCAGAGTAGCGCCAGAGGCGGAATTGACAGTTGAAGGCATACTGATAGCAGTGGATCTGATAAAGAAGAAAGAAAAAATTTATGTAAATGTTCCAATTATAGCGTTGGGAGGCGGAGGATTTATTGGCCGAAGGCTGGTTAAAAAATTGCAAAATAAAGGAGAGCAAGTAATCGTAGTTGACAAAGGCGATCCGTGGCCAGATGTTAGTGAAGTGGCGATTGTGATAAATATGACTCTGAAAGGCGCCTTGCTTGAATACTTGGATAAAATGAACACTGAGATGATAGTTGTCAATGAGGTTTATCCTCCTCCCAATCCTGGCAATTTTGCAGGAAGGGTAAGGTCGCTTTACCATATTAAGGGAGCAAAAGCTTTTGCCTTGCCGCCTTTTCCGCATGCTTACAAAGGAGGGATTCCCCTTTGCGCCGCTTTTTTTCATGATCAAATAGATATTTTAGTAGATAAGTTGCTTTAATTTATATTCCCCGCTGCTTGCGGGGTTTTTTGTTTTGTGATATTTTGTTTTTTTGTTATAATAAAAAAAGTATTACTTGCGAGGAGATTCATGGATTTTCTTTTGGATAAAATAAATACTTTACTCATTCTTACAGCCTTATTTAATGTAGCCTTAGCTTTGATTATTTTATCTAAGGGCGAAGAAGAGGAGGTTAATATTGCTTACTCTTTGAATATTGTTGCGATTACTGGTTGGATTTTGTCAATGATATTATTTCGTTCTGCCAACCAGGATACGGCTTTATTTTGGTGCAGGGTGCTTTATACCACTCCTACTTTTATTGCGAGCAGTTTTTTGTCTTTTACTTATGTATTTCCCCGTCGGGAAAAGAATATAAAAAATAAAATAATTTTTTATTTTCTTATTAATTTTGCCCTGATATTTTTTGTTATTTGGCCAGTTTTGATTAAAGAGGTGAATGTCAGGCCGGGCCAGGAAAAAGAAATAATATTTTCAGGGTATTATTGGATTTATGTTCTTTATATTTTATCATTCTTTTTTGCTGGTTTTATTAGGCTATTCAAGAAGTTTGCTCAAAGCAAGGGAATTGAGAGGATGCAGGTAATTTATTTGTTGGTTGGTTATTTTATTGCCGCCAATTTTGCTTTTGTTACCAATCTTATATTGCCATGGCTCGGCATTTTTGGTTTCAATTGGATGGGGCAGGTATTTACAGTGATTATGGTTGCTTTTACAACTTACGCTATAATTAAGCATCATTTGTTGAATGTTAAGGTGATTGCGGCGGAAATTTTTATGTTTTTGATTATTATTTTATCCTTATTTGATGTTATTGGCACAACCAACATAAAAGATTTTCTGTGGCGGTCTTTCTTTTTCTTGTTTATGCTATTTTTTGCCGTTTTATTGGTAAAAAGTGTTTTGCGTGAAGTTGAACAAAAAGAAAAGTTAAAGAAGATAACAGCTGAACTGGCTGAGGCAAATAAAAAATTAACTAGATTGGATAAGGCTAAAACAGAGTTTGTTTCAATTGCTTCTCACCAGCTTCGCACGCCCTTGTCAGTGATTAAAGGGTATTTATCAATGTTAATTGAGGGAGATTTTGGCCGTTTAACAAAAAAACAAAAAAATATCATTGGAGTTGTCCAGCAAAATACAGATAGATTGATTAGGCTGGTTAACATATTTTTGGATGTTTCCCGTATTGAGTCAGGGCGTTTCCAAATCAACAAAGGCAAAAACAACCTTAATCAAGTGCTATCTGGAATTATTGACCAGATGAAAGTAGAGGCGGATCAAAAGCAGATAAAGTTGAATTTTGTTCCAGCCCAAGATTTACCGGATATTTATTTTGACAATGACAAGATACAGGATGTTATGGTGAATTTGATTGATAACGCGATCAAGTACACACCTCCAGGAGGAAGGATAGAGGTTAGGACCAAACCAATGGAAGGTTATGTAGTGGTGGAAGTAGAGGATAGCGGTCGGGGGATATCTTATGATGAGTTGGATCAATTGTTTGATAAATTCAAGCGCGGCGACGGCATTTATAAAGTTGATACCACAGGCAGCGGCTTAGGGCTTTATATTGCTAAAAAGATTATTGAGGCCCATGGGGGCAATATTTGGGCTGAAAGCAGCGGAATTGGACAAGGTTCAACTTTTAAATTTACTCTTCCTATATCAGATAATGTTTCTTTCAACTAACAAGTTGCTCCAACAGCTAAATAAAGTACGCAGGCAAACTTTGCCTAATTTTGATGAGATTTATTTATCTCGCCAGGCAGTTTTTGTTTTGGCTAATATTTTTTTAAATCCAGATTGCCAAGCTACAATAAGTTTATATAAGTTTTTGGACAAACCCCAGGTAAGTTTATCGGAGTTATCTCAGTATATAGTTACGGCTGCGCCGGTTACTTTGGCGCAATATGCCAATCGCCACAATCGTTTTTATATAACCAGGGAAGATATTATTAAATGTTTTTCTTTGGATCATTTTCAGGATTTAACCAACAAGGGGATAGACAGGCGGTTGTCAGCTGCTTATGCCTTGTCACATTTATTAACACCAGCTAAAATAATAAAAGTGCATAAGTACAAGAATAGCTACCTGGCAGATTTGCAAGTTAATTTTAATCGCCGCGTTTTTTATTTTAACAAAGTCGCCCTGCCGCCTTTACTGGGAGCGAGAAAAGGTGAGTTGGTTTGGCATCATTTTGGTGTGGTTGTAGATAAATGCAACTCTAGCCAAGACAAGAATTTATTGGGAGCAATCAGGCGCAGTCAGTTGAATTTTTTGTCGAATGAGTGGCTGCCAAAAACTTTGGCCGAAACAAGCCAGGAGATAGATTTTTCTAAAAAGAGCATTTTCCAAAGAGATTTGATTGGCAAAATAATAAAAAATAGCGATAAGCAGTAATATGTGTATAAATCAGTTTTGGCAAGTTGTGTCTCTAACAGATGAGAGGGTAGAAGCAGTCAACCGACAGGGAGAGAAAATTATTGCCAGTTTGCAGTTTTTTGAAGGGGATTTGGCAGTTGGAGATATTGTTATAATTGAGGCTGGATTTGTAATTGATAAAATAATTATTGATGCATAAATATGAAAATAAAAACAGTTAAGGCTTTACGCAACTTAAAAGGCAAGCGAGTGCTTTTGCGGGTTGGTTTTGATGTGGCTTTAACTGCAGAAGGCGAGGTTGATCCGCGGGAGGATTATAGGTTGCGGATGACTTTGCCGACCATTCAGTTTTTATTAGAAAAAGGCGCTAAGGTTATATTGCTGACCAAACTTGGCCGTCCTAAAGGAAAGAGAGTTACTGACCTGCAAACCGATCCTCTTGCTCGTAGGTTGAGCGTTTTGATTAAGCGGAAGGTTGATAAATTGGATGATTGTATTGGTGTTGAAGTGGAAAATTATATCAATTCAATGCAGTCAGGCGATATTGTTATGTTGGAGAATGTCCGTTTTTATCCTGAGGAAAAAGAAAATAATATCCAATTTGCCAAACAACTTGCTCATTTAGCCGATGTTTATGTTAATGATGCTTTTTCTGAAGCTCATCGCAAGACCGCTTCTTTGGTTGCCATTACTAGATTTTTGCCTAGTTATGCGGGATTGTTATTAAAACAAGAAATTGATACTTTGGAGAAAATCACTACCAAGCCAAAGCGGCCGGTGGTGGCTATTATGGGGGGAGCTAAGATCAATACAAAAATTAAAGTGATAAGAAGTTTGGCCCGGCAGGTTGATTTTTTGCTTTTGGGAGGTGGATTGGGCTGCCATTTTTTGAAGGCCAAAGGGTATAATATTGGCAAATCTTTATTCGCTAAGGAATTTTTGGATGAAGCTGACAAAATTTTGCAGCGGTTTGGCAAAAAGATATTGCTGCCAATTGATGTGACAGTTGATGACACCAGAACGGCCCCAGTAGAAACTTGGCAAAAGAATATTGATGAAATTAAAAGATATGATAAAATAATAGATATAGGCACCCGCACGGTAGTACGGTGGTCTGATATCATCAAACAAGCGCAAACAATTTTTTGGAACGGGCCGCTCGGAATTATTGAAGACAAAAAGTCATCGCATTCAACCAGAGCCTTGATTGAGTTGGTAGCCGCCAGATCAAGAAGAAAAGCATTTGGTCTGGTTGGAGGAGGGGAGACGATTATGTTGATAAATGATATGGGTTTGGCAGATGATTTTGATTATATTTCTACTGGTGGAGGATCTATGTTGCAATATTTGCAAAATAAAAAATTGCCAGCCATTAAACCTTTAATGTTGTAAATATGCCCTCATTTAGGCAAACTAATAAATCCGGTTTTACTTTAATGGAAATTTTGATCATTGTTGGTATTATAGCTTTGCTTAATTCTTTGGCTGTCATTGGCGTTCAGCAGGCCCGCAAAAACGCTAAAATATCAAAAGCCAAAAATGATTTAGATGCCATCGCCACTGCTATTGGTCAGTTGATGGTTGATACGGGTGAATGGCCAGGGCATCAGACTCCAGAGGAAATAAATAATGTATCTGGCAATGAAATTTGGGATTTAAACGCAAGTAGTTCAGGCATTGTGGCAACAGATGGTTTGTATGATAATTGGAAAGGCCCGTATATGCCAGAGGTTAGGAAAGATCCGTGGGGAAGTGATTATTTTTTTGATACTGATTATGAGGTTAAAGCTGACGGAACTCCTTGCGATGGTTCAGCTGGCTGCAGGACAGCAGCGGTTGTTGGGTCATTTGGGCCTGACAGGGAGGGTAAAAATCTTTATAATGCAGATGATATTATTAAAATTCTGACAGCTGAATAAATGCCAAAGTTAACCATCAAACAAATAAATGGATATGAAATTTTAGATTCGCGAGGAAGGCCTACTATTGGAGTAAGGCTTATTTTATCAAATAACAAAGAAGTCTTGGCGGCTGTTCCCAGCGGAGCATCTACTGGAAAACATGAGGCTTGGGAATTGAGAGATGGCGGTAAAAAATTTTTTGGTCAAGGAGTGCAAAAGGCGGTAAAGAATATAAATAGGATAATCGCCCCTATTTTGGTCGGTAAAAATGTTTCTGATCAAGTAGGTATTGACAGTTTATTGATTGCCCTTGACGGTACACCCAATAAATCTAGGTTGGGCGCTAATGCTATTTTAGCTGTGTCATTAGCAGTGGCTCGAGCAGGAGCGATAGCCCAAAGCAAAGAGTTATTTGTTTATTTGGCTGACTGTTATGGTTTGCCTTTGCCGTCAAGGGTGGGAATTATGCCAATGCTAAATGTTTTAAATGGCGGTCGGCATGCTGACAATAATTTGGACATTCAAGAGTTTATGATAGTGCCTCAGCGAGGTAGTTTTAAGAATAAAATAAGAATGGCAGCTGAGGTTTACCAATCTTTAAAAAAGATTTTGCAAGCAAAAAAAATGTCAACTGGCTTGGGTGATGAAGGCGGATTTGCTCCAGATTTGTCTAGCAACGAAGAGGCTCTGCGTTTGCTGGTGCGGGCAATTAGTAGGGCTGGTTATAAGCCGGGCAAGGATATGTCAATAGCTATTGATGCGGCTGCTTCTGAATTCTACCGAAAAGGAAAATATTATTTTGAAGGTCAGGCTTTGTCAGCTAAAAAACTTATAGCAATTTTTTCAAAATGGATAAAAAAATATCCAATTATTTCAATTGAAGATGGTTTGGCTGAAGATGATTGGAAAAATTGGCGGGAAATGACAGATCGGCTGGGAGCAAAGATTATGTTGGTTGGTGATGATTTGTTTGTTACAAATCCTAAGCGTTTGAGTTATGGCATTGACCAGGGAGCGGCTAATTCTATTTTGATAAAATTGAACCAGATCGGAACTGTCACTGAGACAGTTGCTACAATCAAATTGGCCCAGCATCACAAATACAAAACAATAATATCTCATCGTAGTGG
>WFTD01000059.1 GCA_015485755.1 Patescibacteria group bacterium
AAATCTGTAACAATCAATCTCACACCGCAATTAATATCATAACCAATACCGCCCGGCGAAATGACGCCATCTGGATAAGAAGTAGCGGCTATTCCGCCAATAGGAAAGCCATACCCCTCATGGGCATCCGGCATTAAAACAGCCTTGCCAACAATGCCCGGCAAAGCAGAAACATTGATCAGCTGGTCTAATGTTCTATCCTGCATTATTTGATTCAACAACTTTTGGCTGGCAAAAATTCGTGCCGGCACCTTCATAATTGGACTTGCTTTAAGGGGTATTTCCCAAATTAAGTCATTAATTTTAACCAGATCATTTGCCAACATAAACTAAATATCAAAAATTATAATTGAACTATACTTGCCTGACTTATCCTTTTTTACTTCAGCCTGATGGTAGGTAACTGCTTTAACATCAACAACAAATTCTCCAGTCTTGCTGCCGCCAATTGTAGCTGCTAAATAATTGCCAGTTAATTTGTCAATCTCAAGCTGGCAAAAGACAACTCCCTCTACCTGCGAATAAAACAAAACTTTGTTCAAAAAATCAACCAACAAGCTCGTCAAATCATTGGCTCTAACTTCTATCTTTTGCTTGATTTCTGTCTGATGTTGATCACGGCAGCTATCAGGCCGCAAAATCTCAGCCAATGCCAACATAGCTGACAAAAATAAGTCAGCTGCGCTATTGCCTTCAACTCTAATTTTAAAATCAGCCGGATGCGCCAAAAACTGCCATCTGCCCATACTACTCCTGGCAACATTCACACTCTTCTGCCTGCTGCTCGCAGCAACTCTCCCGCTCTTGATCATCGCTTTCGCAGCAGGGACATTTGTCTAACATTTCCTCGTTCATAAAAATAAATTAATTACACCACTTCATACTTTACTCAGTTTTGACCTGCTTGGCAATATTACTAATCTCATTTTCTATATCCTTGTCAATTTCTTGCAGCAGCCTTAATAAATCCTGCTTTAATTTCAATAATTTTTCCCTATCTTTTTCTGATATTTCATCTTGCTGAAGAACTTGCTCAACCCACGAAAAATATTCAAACAAATCCTGGCGTAATACCAGCCAAGCATGGTGCAAATTAAAATTTGATTCTTTAATATTTTTGTTTAACAAATGCCTGGCTTTATTGCTGTGAGTTTGGTTTGTCCTTACCACAAATAAAATTATTATCAGCAAAGCAAAAATGGATACCAGCAAAGACAAAATATTTACAACCGAACTCCAATTCACCAATCTTTCCTCTACCACTATAGTGTACTTATCTGATGGATTGCTCCATGATCCCTGATCGCTGCGGGCTTCAAACCAAACCTTATAAATGCCAGATGACAAGCCTTCCGGCAAAGCAATTGTAAAATAACCGTTATTGTCACTGCGGCTATTTTGAACCAACTCAACAAACTCACCGCTGGCAACCCACATTGTTATATTGTGATTGGGTGAAGTAATGCCAGAAATAACGATTGGCTCTTTGGCTTTTATTTTGTCAGGAAAATCTATATTAAATTCAACCTCAATCGGCTTAATTTCGAACTCAACCACATCACTATCATAATTGCCAGCTTTATCTACGGCTTGAACAATTAAAAAATGGCGTCCTGGTCTCAAAGGCGGGGTGGTATACTCTGATACATTGTCCAATTTCACTTTGGCAGCAGTGTCAATCTGAACTGACAAATAATCAACTCCTGATCCAGCGTCTTTGGCAACGATAGAAAAAGGAACTCGGGAGATGCTTAAATCGCTTCTGTTAATTTCACTAATCTCAAGCTTGGGGCTGCTCGTATCAATATAAACGGCAAAATGAGAGACAGCGCCCCATCCTTGCTTGTTCTTGATCTTGATATGAAAATACCATTTACCATCTGCCAAATCATTGTAAGCAATTGTCTTTATAAGCCCATCTGAAATCGGGCCAGGGTCGCTTGCCGGAGAACGGTCAATCTTTACGCTCACGCCTGTCGCGCCCTCTGGCAGATCCCACTGAAAAACAGGGTTGTTGTTGCTATACCATTTGCCTGGTATGGGATGGGTGGGAGAATTTACCTGGGGAGCCTCTGGGGCGCCAGGCGCAACAGAAGAAGTTGACTGCAAAGGAGACGATTTAACCTTAGGAACAACAGAAAAAACAGTTCCCGCCAGCTGCTTAGTGATATTTGTACCTTTGCCATCATTGGCAAGTACAGCTCCTTTGGCAAATTTTATTTCGCCTTGCCCTGTTGTCTTGGCATCAAATACAAGTCGAAATAACTCTCCTTGCCGCCCCTGCCATCCCGGCGACAAAACAATTCCGCTAAAATTTATTTTCCCGCCTTCATCTTGGGGATTTCTAACCCACAAATCAAAAATTGACTGGCTGATATCAATTGCTGCCAACGATAGCTGGTCTGGCTGATATTCAATTGTCCCTTCAGCTGCATTCATTGCCTGATCGTTGCTGTCAACCATAACTCGCACAATTATCTTTTGACCAACTTGTTTAGTTGCCGATCCAGGCGCTAAATACAAACTGGCAGCTTGCGCTGATAAAACAGCTGACAAAAATACCAGCGCCACTGCCGCCCCTCCAGCCAGGCAATTTAAAACTTTAAACAGGATTTTATTTATTTTTTGCTGCATATTTTTTTATAGCCAAAAAAATTGCTATCAATGCTATTATCAGTATAAACAAATTATAATATTTTTCATACCAACTTACTTTACGCGGCGGCAAAGTAAAAATAGAAAAATTTCCAGCCTTATCTACCGCTTTAACAAAAACATAACTCTGCCTGCTTTGGTCTGCCAGTAAATAAGGCGAAGTTGCCCTTTGCCAATTACCTTCATCAACTTGATTGCTTTGGTTTTCCTGAATAGCATAAAAATCAATTCCACTGCCTTTGTCTTCTGCCGCAAATACCAAAGCCAAGTTATTATCAAACAAATATTTAGAACGGGCAATTTCAACTGACAAAAATTTTGGCGGCAGCTTGTCAGGGGGAAAAACTGGCAAAGCAGAAAAATTATCTGCCACTGACAATTTCCATTCCGACTTTTTTGTCTCTGTCTCTGTTCCCTCGCCATCATTCAACAAAACCCTTGCCTTGCCCCAACTGAACTTTTTTTCTTTCTTCCCTTGGCTTAAATTTATAAGAAAAGAAAAAATGTTAATTTTATCTCCGCTTACCCCCCCAGGAACAATACCGGCAAAAATAATTTTACTGTCTTGGATTGCTGGCTCTCTCACCCACAAGGGGAAAGCTGACTCGGTGGTAGATAGGGAAATAACCGAACCATCTGGCGGCGCCAAAATTTCTCCTTCAACTGCATTAGCCTCCTCTCCTTCTGTGTCAAGCCAAACTGTAACTTTGGCTATATTTGACTGCAATCTTTCAGCTGAAAAAAACAACACTGCCGCCTCGCCTGCCAGCGGATAACAAATAAACAAACCTACAATTAAACCTGCTACTTTCCTCATATTTACCCTGTCCAATAATAAGCCAAAATGGAAAAGTCAACTAAATCAACCTTACCGTCGCCATTTAAATATTTAGCCTCAATTTGGGCAAAATCATCCGACAGAGGACGGTCATACCAATAAGCCAAGATAGAAAAGTCAACTAAATTCACCCTGCTATCACAATTAAAATCTCCTCTTATGCTAAAACATCCGCCTGTTTCTCTGTTGATAGTAACCTTCCCTACATCAAATCTAACTAAATTACTCCAAGGGCTGATAAGGTTATCTTGAGCTGCTCTGGCTTTGGCCAAATGCTCTCCGGGAGACAAAATAGTAGTATCAAAACTTACCAAATAAAAACCATCTTGGTTAGACATTGTTTGCAGAAAATTCTCCTTTTCCGATGAGACAGAAACTGTCACTCTGCTATCGGGAGTTGCTTTGCCTAAAATCTTAATAACCTCTCCTTGTTTTACCGCTTTTTTGTCAGTAGTAATGCTGGGTGCTAAAAATATCCCGCTAACATGCGTAGTCGCGCCAGCGGTAATATACAAAGGAAAAGTAAATAAGGGAGATGACCTGCCCTCTTCATCAGTAGACCGCAAAGAAAAAACAAAATTACCCTCGCTTAAATTGGTCAAAACTACATCAAATTTAGCATCCGGTCCAGCAATAGTGCTAATGACTAACTGCGCATCTTGCAAAACATCCACCTGGCTTAAGGGGTAAGCGTAACCAGAAAAACGAATGCTGGTAGATGGTTTTATTGTTATGCCAGGCGTTGCACCGCTGCCAGCACCAGAACTGCCGCCTTGATTTGATTGGCTGTCTTCACTTATATCACTAGCGCTGCTACAATCAGTATCCTGCGGGTAATCAACCAATCCGTCGCCGTCATTATCAGCCCCATCACTGCACTGAGGCGCTGTCGCCTCTTTTTTATCGCTCAAAGACAAACAATCTGGATCTTGAGGATAATCAATCAGCCCGTCGCCGTCATTGTCTTTTCCGTCACTGCACTGAGGGCGAGGAATAATTTCAATCTGCAAATTAGTCAAACCAGCCGCCTGCAAACTTGGCAAACTGGCCGCTAAATATATAAACAAAACGATTGTAAGGCTGAAAATTTTTTTCATTGCCACAACTTTAAATAGCTGTAACTGTTAAAATTAAATCAATATTATAAATATCATTAGGCTGTTCCGCTGGTATTCGCTGGGTGACGCTAATATTGGTAAAATCCCAATAACAATTAGTGGCTGCTGTAGAATTGGCAGTGGCAATAGTTATGCTATCTACACTGCCCTCCACAAAAGCAGCTGCTGACCCCAGACTGATGCCGTTTGCGCTACATCCGCCCTGGGGCGTAATAACAGCAGCAGATGGGTCAATTGTCATCTGCCCGGCATAGCTATCACTGTCAGCGCCATCCAAACAGCCAGCTGGCGTCCCGCTGCTGTCATTATAATCATAAAATAAAGTAGAGCTTGCATTTTGCCACAAATCTGTTGTTGACGATGCTGCTACAGTTAGCGTCCATTGCGGATTAACCGTTGGATTTGACACTCTAATCTTTTCTGTGGTAGTGCCAAAAGTGCCAGCAACACTCTGGCAAGAAAATGACAAAGTAGTTGTTGACATATTAACCTGAGGATTTGTTACCGAAGCTCCGCCTGCATCAACAATATCCACTGATAATGAGCCAAGCGGAGCCCAAGAAATACCCCAATCATACAACTGGGGACTGCTGGTTGCATAAGACAGTTTAGCTACAATCTTAAGCTGGCTATAGGTAGAGGTTGCCAGAGAAGAAATATCAACTGGAGACACATCAAAGCCAGTGCTGTTGCCAGCCAAATCAACATCGGGAATTAATTGCCATGTTCCGCCATTGTTATAATAGAGATGATATTTTATATCACCGCCAACTTCATTATCACTCCAAAACAATTCCCCCCAACTGTTGCTGTTGCCATCGCTAAAATTTATTGGGGTACTGGTAACTGTAGATATTTCTGTTCCATAAAAATGCCTCACTACTGTCCCAGTGGCAGAGGCAAAAGCTACCACTGCTACATTTTCACTAGTATGGCTGCGGTCAGCACCGCTGCCGTCCTCATCAATTGAACTATAATGAGTAGTAGTGGAAACAGTTGTGCCAGTGTGTGTAACAGCATAACCGCCATTACCGCCGTCTTCTCCCATTTGCGCTACCAATGTCACCTGCGGAGGGGAGGCAAATGAACTGGAAAAATTAACTGGATAACCGCTAGTATTACAGCAACTGGTTGTATTTACTCCAATAACTGCATCAAACTCACTGCCATTATTTATGCCGTGGCCTGTGTCAATTGCCAAATAATCAATCTGTTCGCTGCCATGCGGAGAAGCGCAGCTCTCAAATGATACATTCAACATCACCCGCATATTACTGGCAGTTGGTTCGTTGTCAAATACACTACCGTCGTCAACATGAGTAACCGCCCAAGCGCTGTCATTATTAGAAGCAACCGCAGTAATAACCGCTGGCGCAGCATTGAAATTGGGTGTAAAATTCACAGTTTGCGGCGTGCCTGATAAATTGTCAGTATTGCAAAAAGTGCCATCGGTCAAAACTCCGCCGGCTATCACCTTTGTCCCAGTTGCGCCGCCACTTGCCATCTCCCACGAACCAGGAACAAAAGCAACCCAATCAACTTTGGTGGTGCCAGTAAAGTTAGACTGATAATTATCAACTTTAATCTCAAAACTGTCGCCTGTCTTATTTCTAATCCGCACTGCCCGCGCCGGATCAGCATTGGGAGCATATCGGGGCGATGCCACAACTGCTAAACTGCTGTATTTCCTAGATAAATTTACCGTGGTCCAATTATTGTCAGTCAAAGTAACTGTGCCATATTCGCCTAAATTAGAAATGACAATAATTTTATCTTGATTGACATCAACTTGGTCAAGCTCTGCCCTATAAAACTGGTCTGTTGTGGTCTGGAACCAAATGCTCTGGTTTATAGTAGTATCAACAGTAAAGCTTATAGGAGAGCTCCAATTGCTCCAACTATCAGACCCAGTCGGATCTTTTGTTCTTACTCTAAACCAATAAGTATTGCCATCAACCAATTGGTCGCTGCTTTGAATAGTAAAGCTTATGGTATCGCCAGTGTTAAAAGGGCTAGTGTCGCTAGGGGCTGTAATGTTGGTAAAGCCAGCGTTAACATCAGAACTTCTAGTCGTCGGCGAAGTAAAATTATAATCACTAGCCCATTGTACTTGATAAACCAAATCGTCTCCGTTTTTATCATTGCTATAAAACTTAAAAGTAGGCATAGTAGTGTCAACTTTAGCATTATCAAAGGGCGAGGTCGTTGTGGGAGTGTTGGGTATAGCATTAGTTGTCAGTTGAGGGTAATAATTATATCCTGATAGCAAACTTCCTCCTACTTTAACCATTCGGAAACAGTAAGCAGTGTCTTCTTTGGCACCGTTATGTTGGATGACCCAGTCCCACTCACCATCCTGGCCAGTATCAATAGAACGAGGAGTTGTGGTTGAATTGTTTTCTTCTTCATAGCTCTCAGCTACATCAGATACTGACAATAACACTGACGGCAAAGACTGCCCATCTGTTGGGGTTGGATTGTCATAACCGCGCCACACAGCCGAAGAATTAATACCGCCAACATCTGACCAATTGGAAATAGCGCTGCAATTATTGCCTTCACCGTATTGGAGCTTAAAAGCAATAGATCCAGTAACAGAAGTCAAATTACTCACTTGGGCAGAAATACGCAAACGGACAACCGTACCGCTAGCCACGGTTATAGTTGAGGTAGAAATGGGCTGATTCTCACCCAAATCAACTGCTCCAGCTGGCCAAGGGTCAGCTGGTGTAGAATCATCAGTGTTTACATACCAGCGGTAATAATTTTGAGTATAATAAGACAAAGTGGGCGATGCTTCACTAGCGCCAAAATTGTGAGTTGGATGCGGATATGAATATTTTCTGCTCTGCGGCCAGCTCCACAAGTTATTTTCATCTCCGCCGCCGCCTACACTAACATCCTCATAATACGCATAAAACGGCTTTGGCGGACTATCAGTGGAAACAATCCTTGAACCAGCGCTATAAGTTGCAGTATCACCTGTGCCAAAATACAACTTGCCGGGACTGCCTCCGCTAGCGCTGCAAGTGCCGCTAGTAACAAAATTATTAGATTGGTCATAAATGCTTATATTTACACTGCCAACTTCAGGCGGGCAGGCAATAGCAACATAAGCGGCTGTTGTGGGCAGAATATATTCAGTGCCCAACTCCCGCAAAGGTAAAAATGTAGTTGACTCCCCTCCGTCAGAATCTGCCTGCTGAATAGATCCGATTGGGTTATTGATATTATAAATCCTTACCGCTTGTCCAGTTCCCTCGCTGCCATTTGAACAAATAGTATTAGAATATATTGATCCTCTGTTTTGAGCTGCTGGAGAACCGCTGCTGCCGCCAGAACAACCAATTGTAAAAGTAGTGCCATTAACAACAGAACCAATATAATTAGACTGAGAACGAATGCCATACATATCTTCAACAGTAGCCGGGTAAGGAACAAAACCATCATAAGGACCAGAGTTGTCAAATGATAGTAATATTGGAAAATCAGATTCTACTATTGACAATGAAGTATTGTCATTAGCAATTGTTACCGCCGTGCTAGTAGCAACAGAAGTGCTAACAACTAAAGATGTGCCGTTGTAAATATTAATATTGGAACTTTTAAAAGGAGAATAAATATGAAAATTTTCTACACTGCGAGTGCTGCCAATAGCAAACTGCTTGCCGGCAAAACTAATTGGTACAGCTGCGTCAAAATTGCTGCCGGAAGTAAACTTGGCATGGATAGGCCCCTTGGCCCGAATCACTGAAGTTGGAGATAAAGAAGAAAAATTGGCTATTTGCTGTTTGTTTAGAGAAACAGCTGTCTGGGAATCAACCTGAACCGTATTGCCATCCATCAAACTGACCACCGCCACTTGATTTGAACCAATATCATCTCTGACTACATACATCAAATCCTGCAAAGTAGAGTAGTTAAAGGGGGCGGTGGTGCTGCTGACTGAACTGGCAAAGGGATTGCCATAATACAAATAAATAGTAGAAGTACTGTTGGCAGGAATAGAATCTACTTGCACCCAAAAGCCGGCTGTCTGGCTAGAGTAATTAAAATATTGCTGCCAATGATCAAGCAAAGTGGCATCATCACTGCCAACAAACCTAACATCACTGCCGTCAGAATTAACCTGCGACCAAAAACTGCTCAAAGTGCTGGTTACCTGCACGTAAATCTGATACTCAGTCAAAGCGTTATTGTTGCTGGTATTGTCAATTGTTATAGGATAACGAAACCCCCAGCTGTCATTCCACCAACTTTTCACTGTAAAAGTGCCGGCGCTGGAAGAAGAGCAAGCGCCGCCATCGTCACAAACAAAAGCATAATAATCTTGTGTGCCAATATCAGAAAGCTGTGTAGTATAAGAGCAACTAGCAGGATCATTGTTGGTAAAAGCAGCAGAACTGCACCAAGCGCCGCCATCGCATACTCCCCCTGTTAAAGAATTGGTTTTGCATGCATATATCTTGACTTGCTCACCCGCGTCAGTGTCATTCCAATCAACTGTAAAAGTTATATTATTGCCAGCTTTAATTGGATCTGGAGAATCAGATACTGAAGTAATTGACGGCGTGGCATTAACCGGCCTTTCATCAGCTCCGATCTCCCACTGCGTTCCAAGCGGCCTTGTCTCACCGTCAATATCATCAGTAAAGGTTGAAGAGGGTGTGGAAGTGCCAGTCTCTAGCGCATCAGCGCCTGCTTGCAAATGCAAATCTGGCGTAGAAGTTGAAACAAACTGATTGTCAGCCAGTTTATTAACTAGATTGTCTAAACTTTGAGCGCAAGCAGTGCAATCATCAGCGGTGCCGTCAGAGGAAAGGTTGTTGTTCATATAATCGTTAGCGTCAAGGTCAACCACCTCAAAATCAGCCGCACCGCCAGTGCCGGTGTTATTGCCGACAGATAGATTATTAGTTAAGTTAATAGCTACTCCTGAGTTG
>WFTD01000060.1 GCA_015485755.1 Patescibacteria group bacterium
AAATCAAGCAACTAGAAATAGAAAAAACTGCTTTAAGCAAGGATGATTCAGCTGAAGCCAAAGAAAGGTTAAGTAAAATTGAGAAAGAATTAGCCGAATTAAAAGAAAGATACAAAAAATTGGAAGTACAATGGACAAATGAAAAAGAAATAATTGATGAGATTAGCAAAAACAAAGAAAAAATTGATGAATTAAAACAACAAGCGGAAATAGCCGAACGCAATGGCGATCTTACCAGGGTGGCTGAAATAAGATATTCCCTCATTCCTGAATTAGAAAAGAAAATTTCAGAGCTGGAAAACAAATTAAAGAAACTTGGGGAAAACCGCATGCTCAAACAAGAAGTAACAGAAGAAGATATTGCCCAGGTGGTTTCTCGTTGGACCGGCATCCCGGTTAGCAAAATGCTTGAATCAGAAAGTGAAAAACTAGCAAGAATGGAGGAAGAGTTAAAAAAGCGCGTGGTTGGTCAAGATCATGCTATCAGAGCTGTGGCCAATGCGGTCAGACGTTCACGAGCTGGACTAGCGGAAGAATCAAAGCCAATTGGATCTTTTATCTTTTTGGGGCCGACTGGCGTTGGTAAAACTGAGCTGGCTAAGGCTTTGGCTGAGTTTATGTTCAATGATGAAGATGCTCTTATTCGTATTGATATGTCAGAATATATGGAAAAGCATGCAGTGGCCAAAATGATTGGTTCGCCTCCAGGCTATGTTGGTTATGAAGAAGGAGGTCAGCTGACAGAAGCGGTGCGCCGCCGCCCTTATAGCGTTATTTTGCTTGATGAAATTGAAAAAGCCCACCCAGAGGTATTTAACATATTATTGCAACTACTTGATGATGGTCGCTTAACTGATGCTAAAGGAAGGACTGTTAATTTTAAAAATACAATAATTATTATGACTTCCAATATTGGCTCTGACATAATCCAATCAAGCCAACGCAGCGACCATAAATTAGGCTATCAAACTGGTAAAAATAACAAACAAGGAGGTTTTGACAAAGCCACTGTTAACAAAGTTATGGATTTGGTCAGACAGCATTTCAAGCCAGAATTTTTGAATAGAGTTGATGATATTATAATGTTCCACCCGCTTACCCCAGAGATGCTGGCAAAGATAGTTGATATCCAACTTAAGCAAGTAGAAGAGCGTTTAGCTAAGCAAAAAATCAAACTGGAAATTGATGATAAGGCCAAAAAATACCTGGCTAAAGTTGGTTATGATCCAGCTTATGGCGCTAGGCCGCTCAAGCGGGCAATCCAAAATGAGCTATTGGATGAACTTGCCCTACAAATAATTGAACACAAAATCAAACCTGGTGATACGGTGCAGGTTAGCTATGACGGCAAAAAATTGACTTTTAAAGTTAAATAGATTGTTCAAATATGTTATAATGTAAATCTAAGATTAAATATTGATATATGAATAAATATCACCGTTTGATTTTAATTGTGTTCTTGCTTATTTCAACTTCGCTATCATTGCCTCAGTCAGTTTCTGCGGCTGAGTTTAACCCCAATTTCATCATCTCAGATGAGGAAATTTTGAATGCTAATGCAATGAGCGTTGAGGATATCAGGAGGTTTTTGCAAAGTAAACCCGGAATCCTAAAAAATTATATTGTTGAGGTAAATATCAAGGATGAGCCTTTTCGGCGCGTGCCAGCGGCTGAATTTATTTATGAAAGGGCTGTGAAGAACGGTATTAATCCCAAATTTGTTCTTGTGCTTTTGCAAAAAGAACAAAGCCTCATCACCAACCCTTCCCCTACTCAACGTGATTTAGATTTTGCCACTGGTTATGGTTGCCCTGATGGCGGCAGATGCAGCGAAAGATGGAGGGGGTTTTCCAAGCAAGTCAACTCAGCCATCCTCCAGTTTAAGGATTATATGGATAATCCACAGAATTATCGTTTTCAAGTAGGGAAAACTTACACTTTCACAGATAACCGAACTGGTTATGGAAAAGTTACAACAGTGGTGGTGCCAGCTAATCGGGCTACAGCTGCTTTGTACAACTATACCCCGCATGTTTACAATGGTAACTATAATTTTTGGAAATTATGGCGAGAATGGTTTTCATTGCAATATCCAGATGGATCCCTTTTGCAGCCCAAAGGTCAAGGAATAGTATATTTGATTAAAAACGGCCTCAAGCATCCGTTCAAATCTAAAGCAGCAATGCTTACTCGCTATCCCCGGCCTAACATCATAACGGTTGACCCTTCTATCCTTGATCAATACCCTACTGGAGAGCCTATTCGTTTTCCCCAATATGCCCTTTACCGCTCTCCCAAAGGAACTGTTTATTTGATTGTTGACGATGTTAAGCATGGTTTTACTTCAGCTGAAGTAATGAGGACTTTAGGTATAAATCCAGAAGAAATTGAAGATGTCAGCCAAGAAATTCTTGATCAAATCCCAGAAGGTAAGCCAATTGACATAAACAGCTCTTATCCTATGGGGGCCTTACTGCAAAATAGAGACACTGGTACAGTATATTATGTTAAGGACGGCAAAAAATATGGGATAGTTGATAAAGACATTCTGACCATTCGTTTTGGAAAAAATCCGCTTATTACCCCTGTTGCCCCTGACCAGTTGCGGCAGTATGTTATTATGCCGCCTTTACGGATACCTGATGGAACCCTTATCACTAGCGATGATCCAAGTAAACCAGCTGTTTATATAATTTCTGATGGATACAAAAGACCATTCGTATCGGCAAGTGTATTTGAATCACTTGGATACAAATGGGAAAATATTATTACAGTCAAAGACAAAATAGTTGAGATGCACCCAACTGGAGAACCAATTGATTTAATTAGTTAATATGTCTTTATCATTGAGCGCTATTTTACCGCACCATCCTTTGCTACTTCCCTCTATAGCCAAGGACAATCTTTCATCTCTGCAAACAACAATTTCAGCTTTAAATGGTATAGCTGCGTCAATTAAAGCCAAGCAAATTGATTCGCTAATAATTATTTCTGAGCACAACCATCCCTTAAAAGATAAAGTAACTATTGGCCATTGTCCTGAATTTAAAGTTGATTTGTCGGACTTTGGCGATTTGTCAACTGATTTTTCTTGTTTGGGGGACTTGGAATTGTCTTATCAAATCAGAGAAAGGCTAGAAGACAACAATATCGTTAACTTAGCTTGCCCTGCTAGCTTGGATTATGGCATGGCCGTGCCTTTATTTTATATCCACCAACATCATCCAGTTAAAATCATACCAATATTTTCAGCCCACCCCTCCCTTGAGTTAACATATAAATTAGGTCAATCAATCAATGAAATAATAAATATTTCCAGTAAGCGTATAGCTGTCATAGCAGCGGGGGATCTTTCCCATACGCTTTCCTCCCAATCGCCAGCTGGTTATAGTGAAATCGGCAAAAAATTTGATAATTTATTGATCAAATATTTGCGCAATAAAGATATAAGCCAAATAATAAATTTTGACAGTGAGGTTGCAACCGAAGCCAAGCAATGTATCCTTAGACCTTTATCTTTGCTTTTGGGGATACTTGATAAGTCTAATTTCTCTACTGATATTACTTCCTATGAACACCCTTTTGGCATTGGACATTTAGTTGCCAAATTTAGATAATTGGAATTACAATAAATGGCAGACAATTTTACTCAACTAGCCCGCCGAGCTATTATTGAATACGCTCAGACAAGCACCGCAGTAAATATTGATGCCGCTAACATTGCATCAGATTACCTGCAAAAAAAGGCTGGTGTCTATGTAACTCTTTTCAAACCTAACGGTGAAATACGTGCTATTATGGGCAGTCCCAGGCCGGTTAAATCAAACTTGATTGAAGAAATTATTTTTACTGCTATTACAGCCGCTTTCTTTGATAAGCAATTTAAACCTTTAAGAAAAAATGAGATAGATGAGCTTAAAATTAGAATAGACATTATTACAAGCAGTTTTCCCTACAGCCAGTTGCAGGACAAGTCTCAAACCAATAAGTATGGCGTATTAATTGAGAGTCTAGATGGGAAAACAGCTATTCTTTTACCACTAATGTACAGTGGCAGCTTAGAGGATGCTATAAATATTGTTACCCGTAAGGCGAGAATAAATACTAAGATTGATAAATATAAAATAATCTTATTTACAACTGAAATACATCAAGAATGATAGCCCATATAATACCATTAAAAAAACTGCCACGCCACTTGTCTTATTTTGATTATTACATCCCTCCACATCTAACTAAAAAATTAAAAGTGGGCCATGTTGTCAATATCCCTTGGCGAAACCAAGTTATTGTTGGTTTGGTTAAGGCTATAGATAAAAATAAAGTAAACAAACCTGTCAAAGTAAAAGATATTATCGATCTTGCCTGCCCATTGCCTTTAGCTACCACAGACCAAATAAAATTAATAGAGGGGTTATCGGATAAGTTTCTAACAGCAGAGAGTGTTTGGTGGAAGATGATATTGCCAACACTGCCCAAAAGAAAAATAAATATTCCTGCAAATATTTCCAGCTCCCCTATTTTGTCTAATTTTAACAAGGCGCAATTGAAGCTGGTAATGCCAAACAGTTATACTGATATGATTGAAATGATAAAAAAATATATTCCTCCAAAAGGGCAAACTTTGATCATTTGTCCTGAAATAAAACAAATAGAACAAGTTTTATCATCACTGCCAGAAAATTTAAAAGCAATAGCCTTTCATAAAAAACTTGCTTTGCGAAAATTGCTACATCATTATTTGATGGTACAGCACAACCAAGTCCAAATAGTAGTTGGAACAAGGTTGTCAGTATTGTTGCCTTGGTCATCCCTACGGCAAATAATTGTTTTTAAATCAGAGGATTATAGTTTAAAACAAGCAGACCAAAATCCCCGTTTTTGGATACATGATATTTTACCGGAAACAGAAAAAATTTACAAAAATAACACATATTATTTTACTCTAGCCCCCCGGCTGGAAACCTATGCTTATATAAAGGCCCGCAAGGGTAAAATAAAAAACGAACAACTCCCCCCAACTGTTCAAATAGTATCATTGTCAGATTTTTGGCACAGTGGAGAGTATTCTTTTATTTCTCCTCAGCTAGAGATAGTTATAAAACAAACTTTGTCTAAAAATAAAACTGTGTTTTTATTGGTCAATCGCAAAAAGTTGGGGCTGAGGGTCAAATGTTATGATTGCCAGAGCAATCTTACCTGCTCTAACTGCCAAATGGATTTATTGGTTTTATCAGAATCTGTTTTGATGTGTCCTGACTGCCACCAAACTACCACTATGCCATCTAGCTGTCCCAATTGCGGTAGTGTTAAATTAAAAATACGAGGCCTTACCAATCAACGCTTAACAAAAGAATTAAAAAATAAGATTGCTAATGCTAATATACAATTTATTGACTCAGAGCACGATTGTCTTGATAAAAAAGCACAAATTATTGTTGGTACCCAATTTGCTTTTTCCCTGCTTGATCCGCAAAAAATTGGATTAGTTGGTATAGTTATGGCTGACCAAGAACTAAATTCAGTTGATTTTAGAGGTATTGAGAGAGCCTGGCAGTTATTTTCTTATTTTATTCGTTGGCGCAATGATTTGCCTGTTGTTATCCAAACATTTTCACCTGATCATTATCTTTTTAAATATCTAACAACTGGCGATTATTACAAATTTTGGTTAACAGAAATGAAGTGGCGGCGCCAGTTAAACTACCCTCCTTATGCAAAGATTATCAAACTAATCAAAACAGACTCTGACAAAAATAAAGTTGAACAAATTTTAACAGAGGTAAAGAGCAATTTAAAAAAACTACTACCTCCGACGGTTGAAGTCTCTCCTATCAACCTAACCAAATTACCAACCAAAACTAAACAGTACCAAGCTTCGTTTTTTCTTAAATACAAACGGGAGAATATATCCAATTACTTACGCCAAATACCGCCTGATATAATCCTTGACTTCAATCCATATTACTTGTTATAATTAGCTATTGATAAATAAATTATTATATGGATTTGGGCAAAAAAATTGAAATTGTAATTTATCCCCATCCTGCCTTAAGGCAAAAAGGCGAAAATGTTATTGATATAAATAGTCGCGACATTCAACAGCTAATAGCTGACATGAAAGTAACAATGGTTGCAGCCAATGGAATTGGCCTAGCCGCTCCCCAAGTCAATAAATTACTTAATATATTTATAGCTCAAATTGATAAAGACCGCATTGAAACATTTATCAACCCGGCTATTGTCTGGCGCTCTAATAAGCATACCCCCCTAGAGGAAGGGTGTTTGTCATTGCCTGGTATTAGCGCAATTGTAGAAAGACCAGAAAAAATTATTATAACTTATCTCAATGAGAAAGGCCAGCGCAAAATTAAAAAAGCAGGCGGTTTGTTAGCTAAAGTAATCCAACATGAATTTGATCATCTCAATGGAATTTTAATTATTGACAAAGCCACAGATATAACCCAAGGAAAAGATCTAATCAAACAACTAGATGTCAATTAAGGTAATTTTTTTTGGCACGCCTGAATTAGCCCTACCCACTCTCCAGGCGCTTCTAAATAACAATTATCATATATCTCTTATTGTAACTTCCCCTGACAAACCTGCTGGCAGAGGGAGAAAGTTAACGCCTCCGCCGGTTAAAGAATTTGCCCTAATAAAAAAAATACCTGTTATCCAACCAAAGAAATTGACAGATAATATTATTGAACAAATTAAGGGCTATCAAGCCGATCTAGGCATAGTAGTTGCCTATGGCAAAATTATTCCACTGCAATTAATCCAATCATTCCCTTATGGCATTATAAATATCCATCCTTCCTTATTGCCTCGTTGGCGAGGGGCTTCACCTATCCAATCAGCTTTACTGTCTGGAGATAAAATTACTGGCGTATCTATTATGTTGTTAGATGAAAAATTAGATCATGGACCAATCTTAACTCAACGGCAAACTTTTATCTCAGACGATGACTACGCTTCTACTCTAACCGTTAAATTATTTAATTTAGGCGCTGAGCTCCTAATCAATATTTTACCTTTGTATTTAGAGGGAAAGATAACTCCCAAACCTCAAGATGAAAGGCTGGCCACTTTTTGCCAAAAAATATCAAAAGATGACGCTGAAATAGATTGGCATGATTCAGCTGAAAATATTATGAATAAAATCAGAGCCTATGATATCTGGCCAGTAGCTTGGACTCGTTATAGCAAAGACAGCCCTTTTTATCAAAAAAATCAACATGATAATATCATCAAAATATATCGAGCAGAAATCGTCAATGCCGCTCCCCTAACTCCTGGATATTTCCAGTTAAACCGTAATAATAAAACCTTACTGATTGGAACTGGCACATTGCCTTTATCTATTAAAGAATTGCAATTGCCTAATAAAAAAAGAATGACAATAGTTGAGCTAATCAACGGAATGCAAAATATAAAGCAATAATATTATTTTTTATTACTCACCCAAAATCCCAGATATTTACCTAACATTAGCCTAGTTTGGGCGTCAGTAGCTGGAATTGAACCAAAAATTATCATGCCAACTGGGAACATTATCCACTGCAATACTACTGTTAAGTAATTTAATTTGCTTTTATGGGGTGGCAAAGGAGGCATTAATTTTGTCGTTAATATGGCTGAAAAAACCAAGCCAATCATAGCGAAAGTCATTATTTTTTCCAAAATCAAAGGGGCGTTTTGGGCAATAACAGTTGTTTTGTCAATGCTTTCGCTTACCCGCAAAGGCAAATAACCAAGTAAGGTTATAATAATAGGAGCTGTTGCCCATGAATAAACCCCTTCTAGCTGATTCCATAAATAATGCAGCCCTTTTTTAAGGGGTAAATTTTTTACTTTGAGAAAAAACCAAGCTTGATAAGGAAAATTTTCCACGCCCCAAGCCCAACGCCGCATTTGCTTGTATTGGTCAATAAATCCTTTCCATAAGCCTTGGGTATAAACTGTATTCATATATACGGGGATATACATCGGCTCCACTCTATAATCACCATTAAAATGGCAAAAACCTTGCAAAAAGATACGTGAATCTTCTGTAACAATATCTTTTTGCCAAAATCCAACTTTTACCAACATAGAAAAGCTCATAGAATGAGAAGAAAAAGTAAATAATCTCTCTGGTCTGGCCAAATCAGTAAGAAGCCAGAAAGTAGTAGAATAAGCAATTATCCTAATCGGGGCTGGCGTTTCCCAAATATTATTATTGTAAATAGCCAGTGGCTGATAACTGGTGTGAGTTGGCTTGTCAACAGTTAAATATTTATGGGTCAAATAAGCAAAATATTGAGGATGGGGACGGGTATCAATATCAAAAGCTGAAACAATTATTTTATTATAATCCCATCCTCTTTGGTCAACATACTCCTTGGCTTTATGACCGGCCCAATTTAGGTTGGAGCCTTTTCCTGGAATTTCATCAGGCAGATTTTTAGGATGGATTGTTATTAATAAGTCATAAAATATACCTGAGTATTTCCCTTTGATTTTATCGGCGATTTGCAAGAAATTATCTTTATCACGTTCTTCTCCTGCCAAAATTACAACCATTTTTTTGTGGTCATAATTAGACTTAACTAAAGATGAAAAAGTTTTATCAATTACTTCAAATGGTTCTTTGTAGGTTGGTAAAAAAATCAAATGGTAGTAATTGTGCCAATTAGGGTAATCATTTTTCAATTTTAAAAACCAGTTTATTTTTATTTCTTTTTTGTAAACGCTCCAAGAATGAAGCATATAAATTAGCAGATATAATATCCTAATCAACCAGTACAAATCAAATACTATGATAAAATAAATAGCCCATAGGGGGCGGACAAACGAAACAACAATTGCCGCTATAAAAGTTGTCCAAACCAAAAAACCGGGCAATATTTCAAGCAGGCGGTATTGTTGGGCCTCGGTTAGGCGCAAAAATTTAGAACGATAATTTGGGTTAAAAGTTATGTCTTGTGGCTTTGTTGTTCTCATATTGAATGTGTTTGCTAAGTTAAGTATATCAAAACTTGATAGATAATCCTATATATTTTATTAAAATTAAATATCTGTTACTATTATTACATGCTAACATTTTTAGAAAAATATATTAACAAGGATTACTCTGTTGATTACAGAAGAGCTGTCTTGTTTTCCATGATCAACCTTAACGGCGATTCTGTTCTTGATGTTGGCAGTGGTAATACTTTGATATACGAATATATAAAAGATAAATTCAAAAAGATATATCTAAGCGACGTTTCTGATTACCTGGTCAAATCTATAAAAGACAAAACAGCAGATAATAAACAAGTTGAAGTATTAAAAATTGACGCGCAAAAATTCCAATTGGACCAGCCGGTGGATGCAATTATAGCATGCGATGTTATTGAGCATCTATCCGATGATCATAGCGCCCTTGATCACTTTTATTTAAATTTAAAACCAAATGGACGTGTATTTATTTCTGTGCCTGCTCATCCTCAATTATATGGAATGAGAGATAAAAGATTAGGGCATTTCCGTCGTTATACAAAAAAATCATTAAAAGATAAGCTAATAAAAGCGGGGTTTGTAGATATTAAAATAAGATATTGGAATTTTCTTGGCGTTGTCCCCTATTTTGTTAGTGAAAAAGTTTTACAAACTGAGTTAAAAGGTCCAGCGC
>WFTD01000061.1 GCA_015485755.1 Patescibacteria group bacterium
ATTAATTATATTAACTACATTATACCACATAAAAACAAATCCGACTTATGTCGGATTTGTTTTTATGCTACAACTACAATTAAATTTTAAAGCTGTCAGCGTATTTGCCAATTACAGGCAACGGCTTCTTTTGCCCTGACAAAGCATTAACAATACCAATGATTGACAAAACCAAACAAAAGAGCCAGAGCAGCATACCTACAAAAGGAATCATGCCAAAAATCATTACCACAAACCAAGCGATTGCCAATACTAATCCTTGCTTAGCGTGGAATTGGGCAAAATCAGAGTCGCGTTTAAGCAGTAATGGCACTAAAAACAACAAAAATAAATAAGACAAAACAGCAATATTCTTTTCTTCCTGAGAAACGGAAGACGACTGATCATTGCGGTCTAATTTGTCTTGTTTTTGTTCTTCGGTCATATTTTTTGTTTAATTATTATTTTTGCGACCAACCAAATAAATAGTCGCTATCGCACCAGCTAAACTTGCTGAAATAAGCGGGTGCAAAATAAGTTGCCATAAGGACCATAAATTATGGTACCACAAAATCTCAACCAAGGCTACTCCGCTACCAACCATACTACCAACAACTCCTGACAACACAATTGCTGACACCTGATCTATATCTGACTTTTTCTTCAAAAAACGAACCAATGAAACATAACCGATAAACTCAACTCCATAACTAAAAAATCCTGTAAAAAATATCAATCTAGCGTCAACGATTGGCACAGCCGTAAAAAACCTAACAATTAATACTGCCAACCATATATAAATAACTCTTCTTTTAACTAACTGAAAATACCAGGCAAAAGAATGTCCAAAAAGCTCATATTGGCCAATTTTTTTCTTGTTCTTATCAAAAATCATATCTACTTTAAGTATAGACCAAAACAACCCAACAAACAACAAAGACCTCAACTTGAGGTCTTTGTTGCTGCCTGGCTTAATAACTTATGCTTAGTACATATCCATGCCTGCCCCAGGAGCGGCTGGCGCGGATGATTCTTTCTCTTCTGGTTTGTCAGTGATAACCGCCTCAGTAGTAAGTAAAGTAGAGGCCATAGAGACTGAATTTTCTAAAGCGGTCCTTGTTACCTTGAGCGGATCAATAATACCGGCCTCAACCATATTTACTTTCTTGTTATTGACAAAGTCCCAACCAGTTTCAGCATCTTTAATATCATCAATATCCTGCAAAATCACTGAGACATCAGAAATTCCGGCATTGTGAGCAATCTGCCTCAATGGGGCAAATAAAGCTCTCCTTACAATATTAACCCCAACCCGCTCATCATCGTCAACATTATCCTCAAGCAAATCATCCAAGGCTTTGGCGACTTTAACCAAAGCGCTGCCGCCGCCTGGCACAATACCTTCCTCTACTGCTGCCTTGGTGGCGTTAAGCGCGTCTTCAATTTTGTATTTTTTCTGTTTCATCTCAGTCTCAGTGGCAGCTCCCACTTTGATAACGCCAACACCACTAGCCAATTTAGCCAATCTTTCCTGCAATTTTTCCTTGTCAAACTCTGAAGTAGCGTTTTCATACTCATTTCTAATTGCCGCCACCCTTTCTTCAATAACTTTGGGATCGCCTTTACCCTCAACAATGGTTGTATGTTCTTTGGTAGCGATAACTTTACGAGCGCTGCCCAAATCATCCAGTTCAGTATTTTCCAGTTTGAGGCCTAAGTCTTCAGAAATAAAAGTAGCGCCAGTTAATACAGCAATATCCTGCAGCATTTCCTTGCGGCGATCACCAAATCCCGGCGCTTTGACAGCCAAGACATTAAAAGTCCCGCGCAATTTATTGACAACAAAAGTAGCCAGCGCCTCGCCCTCAATATCATCAGCAATAATAACCATCTCCTTTTTGCCACTTTGGGCCACTTTCTCAAGCAACGGCAAAATTTCATTTAAAGCAGAAACTTTTCTATCGGTTACTAAAATATAAGGATCTTCAAACACTGCTTCCATTCTGGCTGGATCAGTAACCATATAAGGGGAAACAAACCCTTTGTCAAACCTCATTCCTTTTACCACTTCCTTTTGCAATCCTAATGTTTGTGATTCCTCTACTGTAATTACACCATCAGATCCCACCTCTTCCATGATTTCAGCAATCAATTCACCCACCTTTTCATCCAAAGAAGAAATGGTGGCTACTTGCTGCTTTTCTTTTTTGGACTTAATTGGCTTGGAAATTGACTGCAGCCCCTTTACTGCTGCTGCCAAAGCCTTATCCATTCCCCGCTTAATTGCAATAGGGTCATTGCCAGCTACAATATTTTTTATGCCTTCTTCCACCAATGCCTGCGACAAAACTGTAGCTGTAGAAGTGCCGTCTCCAGCAATATCATTGGTTTTTTCAGCCACTTCTTTTACCAATTCAGCGCCAATATTCTCAAATTTATCCTCAAGCTCAACTTCTTTGGCAATAGTAACGCCGTCATTGGTGATAGTAGGAGAACCAAAACCCTTATCAAGCACAACATTCCTGCCTTTTGGGCCCAAAGAAACCTTCACTGCGTTGGCAATTTTATCAACGCCCGCTTTAATAGCATTGCGAGCATCCTCGTGAAAACGTATCATTTTAGCCATAAGCTTTTACCTTTAATTATTATAAAAATTAATCTTCCAAAATAGCTAAGATATCATCTTCGTTAACTACTTTATACTCAACATCATCGACCTTTACCTCAGTGCCCCCATATTTGGAGCACAATACCTTATCGCCTGGCTTAATGCCTAAATTTTTGATGTTCTCCCCATCGCCAACAGCTATTACTTCTGCCTGTTCTGGCTTTTCTTTGTCTACTGTGTCAGGCAAAACAATGCCGGATTTGGTAACCTCTTCCAATTTAAGAGGCTTTAAAACAGCTCTATCTCCTAAAGGTTTTATTTTCATAGTTTTATCTGTTAATTATTATGCTTAATTTTTCGCTTTCCTATTTTAACAAAACTAGCACTCTCAAGTCAAGAGTGCTAGTCTGTAAATTATCCACAACAAGAAAAACTAGGCCGCCTCTTTGTCCTCATAACCAGCTATTCTTCTCTCGTAAATTTCTTTTAAGGTGTTATAATGGTCAACAATATGCTGTACATCAGGGTTGTCAGCTGGATTATTTGCTTTTATATATTCAACTGTTTCTGTCAACTCATCAATGACCTGTTTTAATTCCTTAAGCGTCATTCCTTCTGCCATGTGCGCAGGCACATCTTCTGGCTTAAATTTTTTACCCCCCTCAAAAACTGAAGCGCCCTTGGACGGCTCTGCCTCAGAATCAGCTGAACTAACAGCATTTAAAAAATTTCTCTCTTTTTCCATATTTTTTATTATTTACTATTAAAAAATTGCTAAATTTTTTTAAGCTCTCTTACGCGGCAAGTTCAGTATTTTCATCATTGCCATCGCCATTTTCTTTTTTCATATCCTCCTCTGCCACCTTTTTTGCCTCTTCTAACTCCTTCTCAGACACTTTTCCCTCTAACATTTGAAGTATTTTTCTGATTGGATTTTCTTCCATAAAATATTATTAATTATTATTATAAATAATATCATTGTTTGCTTTTTTGCACAAATTTATTTTTTCTATCAAGCCAAACCAGTGCCAAAACCATAAAAATCAAATACCAGCCAAAAGTGGTGGTC
>WFTD01000062.1 GCA_015485755.1 Patescibacteria group bacterium
GTATTATCGCAACCAGCCTGATGCTGCGCGCAATCTGGTTCGCAATGCCCATAGGTTTTCATTGATAATGCTGAGAGCCTTGAAAAGAGGTCTGAAAGCCAGCGATTTTAAAGCATTGTTTGGCAATATTAAAAAGTTAAGGTCTGTTGACAAAGAAGGCAAGGAAATTTTTTTGGGCAAAAAATTGCTGCAGGACAGCGTTGCTGAGGTTCAAAGCGCCCGCCAGCCTGCTCCTGATCAGATTGAGCTAACAGCTGACTTGGTGCGTTTGACTGGCGATCTTGAGGCAGTCAAAAACATATCAGATGAGGGCAAGAGAGATGAAGTGATAAGCAAAGTTGTTGAAAAGATATCACCGAGTGATTTTGGCGATATGGAGTTTTCCAAGATTGACAAAGAAATTGTTGAAGAATTTTTTGCCAAACTGCTTGACAAGAAACATTATCCTGATATAGAGCAGGGGTTGAACAAGACTATCCAGCGTGACGGCGGTTCAGAGGATGCGCAAGTTGCGGTTCAGATGATAGTTGAGATGTCGCAAAGCGATGATGAGAACATTAGACAAAAAGCAATCAATATACTGCAGAAATCGCGCAAAAATCCAAACAGCCGCATCAGAGGGTATTTAGAGGAAAGTGGAGCAAACGAAGGAAATGAAAGCAAGTAAGGATATTTATAAGTATTACTTATTTATATTATGAAAAAAACCAAAGACAAAAGGCCAAAAGTTAAACTTGAAGCGTTTCAGCCCCAGTTGGGTCCGTGGATTTTTAGTGATGCTTTTATTGATTTGGTAGACAAAATAAAAGTTAGATATAATATTTCTGCTGACAAAGAAACCTCTTTTGATAATATAATTTCAGATTTATTTTTGCAAAAAATACCCCTCGCAACATTGCCGCAAGTTATAATGGCGACATTGTTTGTTGACAAAAAACAGGCCCAGGCAATAGCGCTTGATATTGTTGGCTTCTTGGTTCTGCCAGTGGCTTTGTTTTTTGCAGAAAATCCATTTGTTGTATTTAGGGCTTGGGGCGGCAAAGAAAGCGATTACAAGCCGCCGCAATCGCTGCTTGCTATTTATAAGCAGATTGAAGAGATTGAAGAAGAGATTGAAGCAGAGCAGTATTTGCGCAAAATTTTATCTGAAGCAGATGACAGTCAGAAAACGCCCGCCCAAGCAGGCAGAAAGCAGCCAATACCCAGCAACACCGATAAGTTATTGGCCAATTATAAAGTTAAAACATTTGATTGGAACCAAATCAAACAAACAGCTAGGCGTTTTTATAAAATAAGCGACCGAGGAAAATTATTGCAGCAGCTGCATCAAGCTATTAACAAACGAGATGGCGTGAAAATAATAGCCGCCTTGCTTATTTTGGCCAAGCGGGGAGAGTTAGATGAGATTTTTGTTATTGACAAAAAAATTAAAGATATTTTTGCCAAACACTTGCGGCAAAAGTTTTCTGATAAGTTGGCTGATCATTTCCTTGGCAATTTAAAAGATCCGGTTTATATATCTTATTTTTTACAGCATTTGTTCAAAGACATTTTAAAACTGAGTGAAAACGAGTCAGCAGTAATAGCGGTAAAACTGGCCAATGAATTGAAAAAAGCTGGCGATAAAGAATATTTGTCAATTGCTTATGGCGATTTGGCCGATGGCAAATTTAAATGGAAGACAATTGCGCGCGATGGTGATAAACTTATTTTAGAATAAAAAATATGGCAGATAACAACACCAACAAAAATATAGATGATCAATTAGATTTTGATTTGTCTGATGAGATTTTGGTTAAAGATAGCGAAGGCCATTTTCAAGTTATTATTGGCGGCGCTGCTGGCAAAAAAAGTTCTAGTGGCAGCAACGACAAAAAAGCGCCTGCGCCCGCAACCTCGCCCGAACCCGTACAGGTTAAACAAGATGAAACTTTGCCAACCAAGCAAGCAGAGCCTCAGCCGAAAGGATTGACAGCAGAGCAGCCGCTAGACCACCAACTAGCCCCGCCTGCGCCTGCCAAACTTGATGATAGCAAGACTTTGTTTTTCTTTGATGTGGAGGATGAGGAAGAAATAAGAAAAATAGCCAAATCAAAAAATATTACTGCCCCTTCTTTTTTGGCTGACGAAGTAGCGGCTGATATAGTAAACCGTTCAGGTTTGCGTTTGTCTGCCGAGCAAAAAAAGAGGGTTATTAGTATTTTAGTGTCACG
>WFTD01000063.1 GCA_015485755.1 Patescibacteria group bacterium
ACATAATATAGTGTAACCTGTTAATAATATTAGTCAACCAAACAGCAACAAAACCTCACCAAACACAAGGTCAAGCTATAAATAGTGTAAATATAAATTGTGATTACCTTCAAAAAAGCGCTAAAAACAACTATAAACTTTCTAATAAATTTTTTCTATTTGCAATAACTATCAAACCATCACAAAAAACTAAAAATTTTCTCCTCATCTATTTCAGTCAAAACCTCTTGCCTGCCCAAAGTGGTAACAACTATCATCGCATCTTGATTGGGAAAGGGAGCCAAATAAAGGCGATCTGGATTTTTTCTGACAATTTCTTCTAGCCTGGCAATTAAATTGCTATCACAATCAAAATCATCACAATTATAAGTAATAATGACTCCTGGCGGACCTGAACCGTCAGCATGCTCAATCATATGTTTAAAAACCCTGATATCCATTGGCTCGGCTAATATATGGCTAGGAGGAGAAACTTCAATATGCCCGACTGGATCAACTGGCGGCAAAAACTGCCTTTGCCCGATCAGCCATACAATTCCTCCAAAAATTGCTATCGCACCAATCACGCCAGTAGTCAACTTGGCAAACCGCTGGTAACGCAAAGCCCTTTGCTTTCTTTTTTGCTCTTGCTCACGCCGCGCCCGATTGCGAGCGCGGCGCTCTTTTTTGCTAATCTTCTCCATTGTTTTTTTTAATTACAATTTTACACCCCTCCGGATCACTAGCTTTTTTTGCGGTATAATAAATAGACCCTAATATCAAAACGATGCTGCCGATGCCAAATTCAGCCCCGCGCAACGGCAAAACTGACAAAAAACTTGTAGCAGTTGCAACTCCCAACAGAGATGACAAAATAATAGATCCGCAAGCAGAACAGCCAACTCCCAACATACCCAAAATAATACCAAACAAACTAGCGCCTGACTCCTTCTGCAAACTAATACGCCTCTTTAAGTAATAAACTAATAGGGCCACGTTTATACCGGCCAGCAAAGCAACAATGACCGTGATAATCTGCGAGGTTAAAGTGAAATTAGTTCTAAACACACCCAAACTTGACCACAATATTCTCGCCTTGTCTTGACTGGAAATAGCATCAGATTTTATTACCCAACCAACCAGATCCCTAATAGAAATAAAAATAGTCAGCAGCAGCATAAACAATGCTGTAAGCAGCGTTACAATTATCCCGCCTGGCTTCGTAAAAGTATTGCGCAAAGTAAGCAGTACATTGTTGAGTGAATTTTTCATTTATTGCACAATCAATGTTCCTCTCATTTGGCTATGCCCTTGTCCGCAAGCAACATTGCAAAAAAAGGTAAAAGTGCCTTTTTTGTCAGCTACAAACTCAAAAGTTACTGGCTGGCCAGGAGGTAAATATTCAGAAACATTAAACTCGGGCAAGGCAAAACCATGGGGAACATCAATACTAGTTGCTGTAATCCTTACTAAATCACCTTGGTTAACTGTAATGACTGAAGGGATAAATTCCCACTGTTTGGCGGTCATATCAATCTCTACAACCTGGCCAGTGGCTGAATTCTGCAAAGCGGGCGTTGACGCTGTTTCGTTTGCTCCACTTCCACCGCCTTTTTGCAGAAAAATAAACAAACCACCGCCAACTATGACAATGGCTAGTCCAATAATTAGCTTTTTCATATTTTTTAATTTTAATTGTAAAAAAAATAAATTATTGCAAGAGAGAGTCCAAAATGCTCTTAACCCTTTCAACTGGGACAGCGCCAGAAACCGGAATCTTTTTGTCTCCTGCTACAATAACTGAATAAGGAGTTCCCTTGGCGCCGGCAGCAATCGCTTGGTTGGAGTGGTCTTGAACCTTTTTAGCATACTTGCCTGAAGCCAAGCACTCCTCAAATTTTTTCCGATCAAGGCCCACATCCTCTGCTATTTGAGGTAATTGAGCCAAGTCTAAACGGTTATTGGAGGGAGTAATCTCAAACAGCCTATCAAGGTAAGCCCAAAAGCCGTCATTTCCGCCAAGCTCGCCTGCGCATTCAGTTGCCTCCGCCTCTTTGGGAGCCTTGGGATGAATTGAGGTTAAAGGAAAATGACGATATACCCAGTTAACCTTGCCTTGGTATTCTTTGACGATCTGTTGCATTGTTGGGTGGAACCTTTTGCAAAAAGGACATTCAGTATCAGAAAATTCAATAATGCTAATTTTAGCATTGCGATCACCTCTGACCCAATCCTCATCTGTAACCGGCTTAACTTGAATGTCAGCCTGGGTTGGCGGAGGAGTTGGCGCGCTGGGTTTGGATGGGACCTCCTTATTGCTACTAACAGGCGTCCCGCTATTGCTATTATTGCCGCTCAATTGCAGCCCCAACATAATGAAAAAACCGATAGAAAAGATAACTAATAATCCTGCGATTAATCCAGCGACAAATGCTTTTTTTGGTCCAAGTAAATTGAAAATGCTGTTGTTTTGATTACTCATAATTTTTTAGGTTATTTATTAATTAAAATAATAAAAATGATTTAAATGTTTTCGCTTAATCAATCCTCTTGCCAAAGCTACTTTTAGTGGTTGCCAAACGACACTATACCACCCTAACTTCAGCCAAAAATAAAATTCGCTCAAAAAAAGATCAAAT
>WFTD01000064.1 GCA_015485755.1 Patescibacteria group bacterium
TCAGATGTGTATAAGAGACAGGCCTAATTAGGCTAACAAATTTTTATATTTTTTTCAAGAGATAGTGGTTATAACTTCAACATTCTACCCAAGCCATCTGAAATCGGCTCTCCCTCTCTGTCTATGTCCTCGTCAATATAATCAAGCAAAATCTCTCTTATCGCAACAGGATCTTGGTCTTGCAGGGGGATGGGCAAACGAGGCAGCAACAAAGACTTAAATTCAAAATAAATATTTTTTACTTTATCTGGTTCATAGATTATCCAAAAATTCTTTATTTCAGGCCACTCATACAATACATTGTCAACCACTATTCCTTCCTCACTTATTTTAAAATGGATAGTCTTTGACTCTCTTTTTTCATTTAAAACAAAAATTATGCTGGCAATTATAATAATTGTAGCAAATAAAATATTAGATGTAACCAAAGCATAAATCAACAACACAGCCGTAATCAAAATGGCTACTGCATACCAACGGCGGCTGCGTTTGTATTTTACAAATTCGGGAAAGCTCCACTGTGATAATATTTTCCCCAAATCCCTTTGCTCTTGGTTTAAATCAACTGGCATTGTTTAAAATTAATACAATTAAATTGTAACAAAAAAACCTCTCTGTGACAATCCAATTCCTAGAGGCGGCGCTTAATAGTAATAGGTAACACCTGTTAACTAATAACTGAGGCATCTATGAATAATCAATCATACTCTAGAAAACAAAAATAGATTCCGGATGTTGTTCGCTTCGCTCGCAATTCCGGAATGACAAGTGAGGGTAGATTCCGGATGTCCCCTCGCTTGCACTTTGTTGGCTTTGGAATGACAGCGGAGAAATGGATTATAGATATCCCGACAAGTCGGGATTCTGAAATGATAATGTATAAACAAGAAGCAAAATACTACTACCTCTAAACCAAAACCCAAAAAACTAAAAATCAGCAATCAATCCCATCCAAAGAACGAACGGCCTCTTTGATATTTTTGGCTGTAATTATTTTTACTTTACGCGAAACAATCTTCTTTTTTACTTCTGGACAAATAACAACCAAACCGACAGATGCAGCTTCTTTCAACCTTTTATCAAATTGAGGGACTGGGCGCAAAGAACCGGTAAGTCCCACCTCGCCAAAAGCTATAACGCCTGGCAGTGGTTTATCGCTTTTAGCAGACACCAAGGCTAAACAAACAGCCAAATCAAGGGCTGGATCAGCAGATTTAAAACCGCCAGCCAAACTAACATAAACATCAAAAGTTGATAAATTTACTTTAGCCCACTTAGCCAGCACTGCTAGCAACAATTGCAACCGATTGAGATCAAAACCGCTGACACTGCGCTTGGGGTAGGTGGATGATGTTTTGCTGACCAATGCCTGCACCTCAACCACAAAAGGACGAGACCCCTCCCAAACAACTGTTTGCACAGAACCAGGCACTGCTTTTTCTGAAGCAGAAAGAAAAGCTGTAGCTGGATTAGAAACAGCGGCAAGGCCTTTGCTGGTCATTACAAAAACGCCAACTTCTCCAGCTGGGCCAAAACGATTCTTCACTGATCGCAAAATTCTAAAATTATGAACATTGTCCCCTTCTAAATACAAAACTGTGTCAACTAAATGCTCTAGAGTCTTGGGGCCAGCTACTTCGCCTCCTTTGGTTACATGGCCAATCAAAATTATACTGATTTGATGCTGTTTGGCTACTTCCAATAATTTCACCGCAATTGCCCTGACTTGGCTAATACTGCCCGGCTCGCCATTTGCCTCCTCGCTATAAATAGTTTGAATAGAATCAATAACCGCCAGTTCTGGCTTGTGCTCAATAAGGGTAGCTGCTATTTTTTCTACTGACACCAAAGGAATGTATTTTAAGTTATCAGTTGTTATATTGAGGCGATCTATTCTCAATTTAATCTGCTCAGCTGATTCCTCACCTGAAACATAAAAAACTGTCTTTTTCTGCCTGGATAACAAATCTGCTACTTTCAACATTAAAGTTGACTTGCCAATGCCAGGATCGCCGCCCAACAGAACCAATGAACCTGGAACTATCCCTCCTCCCAGCACCCTATCTATCTCTTTTTCTCCCAAAGAAATTCTGGCGACTTTTGCGCCTGTTATTTTATCAAAATCAATTATTTGATCTGGTGTTAAAGGGAGGTAATTTTCTGCCTTTTCTTTACTTGCCGCAACATTTTCTTTTTGCAAAGACCCCCAACTGCCGCATTCACGGCAACGCCCCTCCCAAGCAGAAAATTGGGCTCCGCATTTTACACAAGAATAAATTGTTTTATTTGTTTTCATATTATTGGCAACTTGATGACATTTTTGGCTTTTCAAAATGCCAAGGCTCCCCTGACAAAACACAATATCCCAATTTTTTCATCTCTTGGATTAAGATTGATTGGCATTCATTTTGGCGGCAGGCATTAATATCATCATTACATTGGTCTTGGGTGATACACTGAACCTGCCCCTTACCACCCCAAATATCAACCGCTCTTCCTGAAGTATGAGGACAACTATTGGGGCCATTTAACATTTTGCAGGTAAGTGGCCTGCCCGGCTTAGGCACGCAAGGCTTGTCATCATTTGGGTTTTGACAATTATTTATTATTAATTTTTTTTGCTTTTGGGGCGTTCTATAACCAGAAGAAAAAATCAATGAATACCCCTCTTTTTTCAAAACTTTTGCCACTTGAATCAAATCAATCATAATATTCCTGTCTATTTGCTGCCCGGCGGCGGCAACAATATTATCACCTTGCACATCAACCAAATTGGGAGGCGGTTGGGAAGCAATATCCTCTTCCTGCTCAAGAGGCTTTGGCGGAACAGGCTTTACATCCAAACTCTTAAAGACAACTAATTTTTCATTGACCTGGTTTAACAAGACAAAAGATGTCAGCACCAAAACAACGCCAACTAACGCATCAAAAATCGTTTTCCTAGCTTTATTAATAGCTTCAGCGTTGCCAAAAGCAGTCAACCACAAAATACCACCATAGGCAACAAAAGCAACTGCCACCACTCCAACTGCCCCTAACAGCCACTTAAAAAGCAAAGCGATATATTTTGCCAACAACCATCCATCTACTTTTATGCCTTGGCCTTTGTTCACCGAAAAAGTCTTGCCGCCAAACTGTATTTGCCCAGGGATAGTTACAGAAGGAACAAACTCCACAGGAGAGCTGTCATTTTTGGTAGAAGAATAAAAAGTGCATTCCGCCAATTGATCGCAACTATTGTCATACCATTTCCAAGTTGGATCTTCAGAGCTCAATCCTCCCCCCTTGACCACACACTCACCCTGAGGCAAAACTTCACATTCGCCAATTGTTTTTTGATTGACACAGCACCCGACTCGGCACAAATTATTAGTGCTGCAACTGCCTGTTTGGAATGAATTGGGTGATTGGCATTCACTCTCGCTGTTTACTGGCTGGCAGCCGCCGCTCTCCAAAATACAGCAATTGTCAGCTCCGCTTTCTCCCTGGCACAAGCTGTTGGAACAAGTTGGATCCCAAATACTGCCTTCAATATCCTGGCACCCTGTTTTTGTTCTCTGGCTCAAACACTCAGTGCCATTGACATTATTTAGAATACAACAACCAAGTTCGCACTCTGGCACTTTATTGCAATCTTCAACCCACACCCCGCCATTATCATCACAGCTGCTAGAAGTACTAATTCTCCCCTCTGCTACATAACAAACACCCCCTAAGATGCAGCATCCTTGGGTGGCCGCTTGAGATATATTTGGTTGGTAATGAAAAATAAGAAAAAAAACAATGGCTATTTGAGCCGCCTTTACTCCTTTGCTGAATTTGCTTGCTGTATTCAGCATAAATTATTTTTTTAATTCAGCTTCAATCACCTCGGTAAGTTCCTGTTCAGTTAAAGGCCCTCTGTAGGGATAGTATTCAATAAAGAAATAAGGGACAGAATCAATGCCCAAATCCACTGCGTCTTGGTTATTTTTGTAAATTTTATCCAAAACCAACTCTTGATCCAAACATTCATTAAACTTATCAACTGATAAACCTAACTCAGAAGCTATCTCGGTATAAAGCAAGCGGGACGGCTCATCAGAATTATTTATTAACCTATCAACAAACGGCCAAAAACTGCCTTGTACCAAAGCGCAATAAGCGGCTTGCTGATGCAAAAGTTCGGTCGGACTTTTGGCAACTCCTTTCCAGACTATTCTAACCTGTTGATCATTATATTTTTTCTTGATAGACTTTAGCGTCTGAAGTTGCCCAATGCATTCAGGGCACAAAAGTTCGCTATAAACAAACATAGTAACTTTTGCTTTTTTATCGCCCCACTGCGGATCGCTTATCATTGCTTGGGGATAGCGAAGTTTGGCATCGCTAATCAAAGGATCGCCTCTTTTTATTTTTTCTCCTGCCGCCAATTTCTCTTGCACTGGCAAAGATTTAGAAGAAATACCTTCAATAACAGCCACTGTATTGTAAGCAATTACCAGCAGCAAACCAACAAAAACTATAACACTAGCAAAGGCAAAAATAATAACATTTATCTTTTTTTTGTCCATACTTTTATTTTAATTGAATGCTATACAAACGGCCGCTTTGCTTGTCAACAAAATACAACCACTTGCCGTCAGGAGATACCATTAACTTTTCAGCTGTGTAATTATCGCGATCGCCGCGAGGGCGGGCTATCAGAGTCTTGGCTCCAGTAGCCAAATCAACTTTATAAATAAGATCGGGTATATTGTCCGCTACCTCTGGGACATATCCAGCCCCTTCCGGCAAGCTCTCCGGCACAGCGCAATAGGCAATCGTTCCCTGGGTAGTGCACTTATCAACCCAAGTCTGCAGATTCAAGCTGTTATTGTTCAAGCCAATATTACCGGGATCAGCCCTAGTAATCCATAAATTGGGGCGAGAGCCATTCTCGTCAAAATAAGAGTTATAAAGCAAATGCTTGCCATCTTCCAACCATTTGCCTTTGAAGCCAGCGCCTTTTATTTCAAGTAACCTAAAATTTTCCCCGTTTAACCCCAAAAAAAACACTTCCTCTGAATTGATCCCAGCGCTTTTTCTGTAGGTGGCAACAATTTGTCCATTGGGAGACCAGTTTACTTGAACCCTTCTACCGTTTTCGCCAAGCGGTTCAACAAATTTTAAATTGCTTCCATCTGGAGATGACACGCCCAGCCAATCATCATTCTCAAGGGTTGACTCCCACTTAAAAGCAATCCTATCGCCGCCCTTGTCAAAATCAAATTCTGTCATTTGCCGCGGCAAAGTAACTTGTCTCTTGGCATTGAAATCATACAAAATATTTGAACCATCGGGATACTCAAGAACAGCTTTGTTGCCATCAGGCGACCATGATACAGCTTCAACATTAAAAAACTCTTTATCAGCCAGAGGCACAGCTTTGCCGTCAGGGCCTAAACGATAAAATTTATTATCAACAGGATTGTAAAAATTGATAGCATTTCCTTGGGGGGATAAAAATGCGCCCTTAATCCTATTGGCAACCACCAAATTTGTTTTGGTTAAATCTCCTCTGGCAATAATATCAAGCTGCTTTTCTGGTTCAACTGCGGTTGGCGCTGATGGCTGGGTAGGCTGGTTTACAGACGTGCCTTGGTTGTCTGGCAAACCTGAATTTACATTTGTTATAACACCAGATGGACCTTCCCCAATCTGCGGCAGCTTGCTTACTGGCACTAACTCTCCATTAACATTAACCATCCGCTCAGCTGGCGGCTTACGCCAAAACATCCACCACAGAGC
>WFTD01000065.1 GCA_015485755.1 Patescibacteria group bacterium
CCACTATAACAAACGGAATTGACACTTCCTTGCCTGTCCAATCTTCCCCAGATAAAAAACAAGAGCTCTTGGAGAAATTAAAACTTCCTGCCAGCTCCAAACTAATCGGAACAATTGCCAATCTTTATCCTACCAAAAACCTCACCCGCCTAATCCAAGCAGCAGCATTGCTCAAAGCCAGTCACCCCCATCTAGTTTTTGTCATAATTGGCTCTGGCCCAGAACAAAACAAATTAACACACCTTATTAACCAATATCATCTAAGCCGCACTGTCATCCTAATGGGATCTGTTAAGCGGGCTGATTCTTACCTGCCTAGCTTTGACTTGTTTGTTTTGCCTTCTTTAAAAGAAGGGCTGCCTTACTCTCTGCTGGAAGCGCTGCGCGTTGGTTTGCCTATAGTTGCCAGCCGGGTTGGCGGCATGCCTGAAATCTTATCATCTTATCCAACCAGCCACTACCAGCTTATTAATCCCGCCCAACCCGATCAAATTGCCCAAGCTATAGCCTCTCTTTTAGAAAAGACCAAATTGACGCCAAACCAACTTGCAGAAACCCTGAGACAAATAGATATAACAAACCAAATAAGCAAAACCAAACAAATCTACCTGTCCTTGCTAAAACAATAGCCTGATTTTTATTTAGATAAAGTAGAAGTTGATGAGCTGGACAACAAGAATTTTTTCAAACCTTCAATTTGCCCGCGCCATTCTGGATAAGCCAAATACAACTTATCCAACATAGCCAGTCCCTCATCCCGACGTCCTTGCTTGTCCAGTAAATAAACCAAAAACTGATAATCATCCCAGCTAGGGCTATTGTTTAGAAGTTGGCTTCTTACAATATCCTCAGCTTGGCGGAAAAAACCTAACCTGGCATAAAATTGGGCTAGTTGCCGATAGTGAGTTGGCGCCAATTTTAAATTGCGCCTATACTCGTCAACTAAAGGCAAAAAGTTATCAACATCGCCAATTTGAGAGTACAAATTGAGCAAATTCAAATAAGCCATATGTTTGCGATTGGTGATAGACAAAGCTCGCCGCAAATAATCAACTGCTTGGGCTACATTATTTTTTAGCAGGTAAGACTGGGCCAAAGTAAAATATATCTCCAACCGCTGCGGTGAATCATTGATATGGCCATCAAACAAAGCAATAGACTTATCAATATAGCTAGGGTCTATCTTGGCATACGCTTGATAGAGCGATGCTAATACCAATCGGGATTGAATATCAGCCGGATCGCGCTCTAGTATTTTTTTCAAGCTGCCAGATGCTGTTTGGAAAAATTCCTGCTTTATTTCCAAATCTGAATTGCTGTTAATTATCCTTCTAGCGACATTAGCAAGTTGCAAACTAATTTCCCTATTGCCAAAAGTGTTTAACGCTAACGCCTGTTTGAAATACGACAAAGCTGTTTTCTGATTTCTGGTTGCATAAGCCTTAATTGACAATAAATTAGCCCGAGCTGGCTTCAACACAACGCCATTGGCAATAAAAATTATAATTATTACAACCGCTGCCAATATTACTTTACGCCAAGCATATACAATTGGCTTGAGTTTCCAGAACAAATTTTCCTTCTCCTCCCTGGCTACAAAGCCAATCCAGGCCAAGGAGATAAAAAACGGCAAAAAAGTATTCAAAGTATCAAAGACAAACAAATTCTGCCCCAAATACGCTGCCAGCAAAGCTATAAAAACCGCTCCTAATTTATAATCTTTTTTCCAAACAAGGATTGCATACCAAAAAGCGCTTACCAAAACAAATAAATAAGCTGCCAAACCTACCGCGCCAGCGGCATTTAAATAATCCAAGATAACATTATGCGCGCGATCAAACCACGGCTCATGCAGTGCCGGCGAGTAATACTTGTTAAAACCATAACGGTAATTCTCAGGTCCCCAACCCAAAATTGGTCTATCCTGAAAAGCCATCCAAGAAATGCGCCAAGTTACCAACCGATCGGCAGTGGTAGTATCTTGCAGGGAAATGCTAGCCAGTCTGTGTAGAGGCGGAAATTTTTTTATCCATTGGCTTTGACTCTGCCCTCTCAGCCACAAACCGCTAGCAATTAGCAATACCACAACTACGACAAAGGATATTTTTTGCTTTTTGCCTGATTTGACAGCATTCAGCAGCCAAACCAATAACGCCCCTCCTGCTCCAGCCAACATCGCTCCCCTGGTAGCAGTAAAATAAATAATGACAATATAAACAAAAATACTAACAATATAAAACCATCGCCACTGCCTTGCTTTGTCCCAAACAAATAATCCCCAGGCCAAAAACACATGCAACAACAAATACCCCGCCAAAAAAGCGGCATTACCAATAG
>WFTD01000066.1 GCA_015485755.1 Patescibacteria group bacterium
TCTCTAGCCTTATTAACATTTACTTTATCATCAAATAAAAAAACAAAATGGGGATAAAAATTTTTCAACTGAGTCAACTCTAAGTAAAGGCGTTCAAGCTGTTCTGTGGCCGATGTTACATCAACTACAAACGGCCCTCTCTCATCTTCAGCCACAATACATAATACTCCCGCTTTATCGCTTTTCCTTTTCCGTTTATCAAAAAACCTAACCTCTCCTCTCCACTCTGTTTGCAAAGACAACCAAAAAGTGTGTAAATTAAAATCCATTTTTCCTCCTAATTTGTGTGTCTAATTACCAATTTAGACTATCTATCAAATTATGGCAATAGCTGTTGATAAAGGGATAATGTTTGTTTTGCCATTTTGTCCCATTGGAACTGCTCTGCTCTGGCATATCCAAGCCGCACCAACTTATCCCGCAGACTCTTATCTTCAATAATTTTTTGCCAAGATATTATCAAGCTGTCGCAACTCAAAGGATCAAAATACAAAGCTGCCTTACCCAATACTTCTGGCAAGCAGCTCGCCCGACTAGCCACAACTGGGCATCCCTGGCTCATTGCCTCCAGCGGCGGCAAGCCAAAGCCTTCTGCCAATGAAGGAAAAACAAACAGTTCAGCCCGACGATACAACGAAACAAGCTCGGCGTTGCTAGCTGGCCTAATTATAATATCGCTGTCATTGCCAATAACATCCATTAACCTTTGATAAAAAAAATCAAACCGCCCTACCAATACCAACTGGAAATTTTTTTTACGATTAAACTTCTGAAATGCTTGGATAAGCATCTCTAAATTTTTATGAGGATAGGCAGAGCCAACATATAAAAAAAACGGTTTTGTGATAGGCCAATTAGACAAATCACTTGCTTGTTCTGACAATTTATCAACCCCTTCGTAAATTGGTATAATTTTATCTGACGGCACTGACAGCTTTGACGCTACTTCATTTTTAATATAAAAAGTTGGAGTAATTATTGCTTGAGCTGACCTGGCAGCCTGCTTGACCAGCCAGCGCGCAATTTTTACTTTTTGTTTGTATACAAATACGTTGCCAGTAGTAGCCCGACTGGAAGGAAAATGGGTCATAATCAAATCATGGATAGTAACTATATACTTGCCAGCATAAAAGATAGGCGCATTAAAATGAGGAAAATGCATTAAGTCTAAATTATATTGGCGCAGCAATAAAGGCAATTTCACCTGCTCTGCCACAGAATACCAAGGAATATCAAGCAAGACTTTGGTGAAATTTTCAACTGGAGGATTAAACAAGTCAAAATTATTGCGGCGCAAAAATATAAAATATTCATTGTCACAATCAAGTTGAACCAAATAATCAAGCAGCTTCTCTATGTATCTGCCAATTCCCCTATTCAATTCAGCCCCATACATGCGGGCGTCAATGCCAATTTTCTTCATATAATACTAATTAAGGTTTCAGCTGTTAATTCGGCTGTTTTTTGCCAAGAAAAATCTCTTGATCTTAATCGTCCCGCCATTGACAACTCCTGGCGCAACGCTTCATCATGCCATAACCTATCTATCGCATAAGCTATTTGGCCAATATTATAAGGATCAACCAGCAGTCCGCCGCCCCCAACAACTTCTGGCAAAGAAGAAACATGGCTGGTTACAACTGGGCATCCCTGGCTCATTGCCTCCAGCGGCGGCAAGCCAAAGCCTTCATAAAAAGATGGATAAACAAAAAACTTAGCTAAGTGATAGAGGGCCCACTTATCCTTCTCTGTTATATACCCCAAGTACCTGACCCCATCAGCTTTCATCATCTTTTTAATTTTAACAAAATACCCCCGATGCCAACCAGATCCACCTGCCACCACCAAATTTATATCTTTATTTTTCTCTTTGCGCAACAAAGATAATGCCGACAAAATTCCTTCAATGTTCTTGCGCGGCTCAATGTTGCCAATATACAAAACAAACTCATCCGGCAAATTATATTTTTCTTTGACTGCTAAAATTTCATCAGCTGTCAAAGCTAGTGGATTTACGCCCAAAGGTATAGTCTTTATTTTCTCCTCGGGAATATGCAAATAATCAACCAAATCCTCAGTAGTAGAAAACGATACTGATAAAACCAAATCTGCCTGTCGGTAAAGCTGCTTGGCTTTGGTTAGCCAATGCCAAAAGCGGCTGCGCTTAGAATAAAACTCCGGCATTATTATCCATGATAAATCATGACAAGTAACCACCCGTTTAACACCAGCAGGCCAAGCAATAAAATTTATAGCTGGCAACCAAAAAATATCAGCCTGAATTTGCCAAAAATTTATGCCTAACCAAGCAGAAGAAAAACTAAACAACTTATTTGGCAGCCTAGTTGTTATAACTTTACCGCGCTGATAGAAAACTGGAGGAAGTTTTGTCTTGATCTCTTTCCAACTGTTCCAATAAAAATAAAAATCACTTGTCTGCTCTTGTTTTAACAAATACTCCAAAACAAACTTGGTATAAAAACCCACGCCAGATAAATAAGGGGTAAGCAAAGGACGGATATCAACCGCAACTTTCATAAACCTTAATTGTTATATTGTTTAAATTTTTGCCACTCCCTCTCTACTAATTCTTTTAACTTTTGCCTAAATACTTCTGTGTCAAACTTCAAAGCTTGCTCCCTAATGCTAACCGGGTCAAAATCGCTGCTTCTAAAACGAGCTACTGCATCAGCTAAGCATTCCCAAGTTTGCTCTTCAAAAAATACGCCCGTTACCCCATCTATTACACTCTCAACCGCTCCGCCTGACTTATAAGCTATTACGGGGCGGCCAGATGCCATTGACTCAACCGCAGTGATGCCAAAATCCTCTTCCTGCGGATAAATCAAAGCCTGGGCATGGGCATAATAATAATTGCGCTGCTTATCTGATAAACTCCCTAAAAATTCAATATTATCCTTGGCCATCGCCCTCAATCTACTCTCCTCCTCTCCAGTGCCAATTATTTTCAACTTTAGCCCCAAAGTGTTGAAAGCTTTGATGGCCAAATCAACCCTTTTGTAAGGGCGAAGCCTGGAAACAATCAAAAAATAATCGCCAATTTTGTCCGTAGCAATACTTAAATCTTTTGTATCAACTGGCGGATAAATTACCTCAGCATCTCGACGATAATACTTTTTTATCCGACGCGCTACAAAATGAGAATTAGCAATTATTTTATCTACCCGCTGGGCAGAATAAAAATCCCATACCCTTAAATTGCTCAAAAATAATGGCAACATCTTCTTGATAATTTTGGGCTGGCTAATCTCTTCCGTATAAGAATGGGTATCAGACCAAAGGTATCTAGTAGGAGTGTGACAATAGCAAATATGCAAAGCATGGGGACTGACAATAACCCCTTTAGCCAATCCAGAAACTGAGGAAACTACCACATCATAATTGTCAAGATTAAAAGATTCAAAAGCGGCTGGCATAAGAGGCAGGTACCACTTGAAATGGCTTCTTCCTCCTGGCAGGCGAGCAATAAAAGATTCTTTGATGTTGCTTTGGCCAAACCACTGACCTAACTTATCTTTATCATAAACCAAAGTATAAACGGGGCTCTGCGGCCAAATTGCCTGCATATTGAGCAAAACCCTTTCAGCGCCGCCGAATTGGTTGAGATGGTCATGGACTAAAGCTACTTTCATAAAAATAAATTAAGCTACATGTTTGCGTGACAAAACCACCCAAACAGTTTTAAAAATTATCTGCATATCATTTTTAAGCGACCAATTTTCAATATAATAAAGATCCAATTTTGCCTCTTCTTCAAAGGTCAAATCGCTTCTACCTGAAATCTGCGCTAAACCTGTAATGCCAGGTTTGATTGACAAAAGTTTTTTGTATTCCTCTTGGTAGCGGCGCACTTCCTCTGGTTCATGGGGGCGCGGACCAACCAAACTCATCTCCCCTTTGAGAACATTTATAAGCTGGGGAATTTCATCTAAACTGGTTTTGCGCAGCCATTTGCCAAAACGAGTGATACGGGGATCGTTTTCATTTTTAAACAATGGCCCATCTGACCGTTGATTGATTTTTGCCAAAACAGGATTAAGATTGCCATCTTTGTCATATTTCAATAAATGGGCATCTTTTATCATTGAACGGAATTTGTATAACTTAAAATTCTTGCCAGCCTTTCCTACCCGCGTTAATTTTACTATAACCGGCCCAGGCGAATCCATCTTTATAAAAACAGCGATTATAACTGACCCGGGCAAAAAAACAATAATACCAATCAGGCTAAAAATAATATCAAATATTCTCTTGACCACCCTGCCCCAGCCATCAAGCGGTGTCTTTTTTATTTCAATCAAAGGAAATCCTCCTAATGACAAGATCTCAACATTATGAGATTGGGCGTCAAAAATGTCAGCCAAATATTTAAAGCCAAAATGATTGCTATAGCAAAAATTAAGTATTTTGCTGCGAGTATCACGATCAGATGAAACATCAGCCAAAACAATCTCATCCACTTCCGTCTGGCTGGCTATTTGTTTTATTTTTTCCTGGTCAAACTCAGGCAAACGCTGAACAACGCGATAACCTAGTTCGGGGTGGCGGTAAAATAAAGCCGAGATATTATCGCTGTTACTGTCATTGCCAATCAACACTATATTAGTAACTCCTTTACCCGCTGCTAATAATAACCGGCGCACATACCTCAATACTAACCGCGCTAAACTAACATAAACAATGGAAAAAATCCAAGCTGCCAAAATAATAAAACGAGAATCAAAAAACTCCCGCTGCCAAAAAATATACACAATAATAAACATCAACCCGGTTGAACAAGCAAAAACTATCCGCGCCAACTCATCAATGACCCGCTTGTGAAATGCCATCGTATACAAACCAGCAAAAGCAAACAAAACCAGCCACACTCCCGCCACTATAAATACCAATCGCAAAAAATAATCATAATTTAAATCAAAGACAACTGGCCTTAAATTTTGCATCCACTCAGTATAGCGCAAATGATAAGCTGATATACCAGCCAAAACCAACATCAAATAATCAATTGGCACTGAAATAACTGAAAAAACTAATTGAATTTTTTTCATAATGTCACCATCAACTTACTTAATAAATAGTAGCTTATTTTTCCTTTTTTTTCAATTATAACAAAGCAAAAACAACCGCGGTTGCGGTTGTTTTTGCTTTTGCGCTAGGCAGATCTGTAAGCCGAATTCTGTTCCCCAGCACATAGTTTGGGCTTAAAGCCTTGTGGCTTTATTTTCTATTTTGTCGTAACAACAAAATCACGATAATACTTTCTTTTAAAGATTAATAATTTCTAATACAAGTCCAAACTATGTGCTGGGGCGATGGTCATCTATCTAGTCCTGATGTTGCCACCAGGATCAAGCTGCCTACCAAACTTGGCATTGCACCGGCTAGAAGTTTACCTCTTTCCCGACGTCACCGCCGGGACGCGTGGGCTCTTACCCCACGATTTCACCCTTACCCCGCACCAATTTTGCCGTCAAGACAGAAGCGGCGCAAGGACAAATAGCCCTGCCCTATGCGGGCAGCGTCGCTGTTTTTAATATACTAACTGCTTGGTTTCAACTAAAAAGTGCGCTCTTCACAGTAAAATTGGTGCGGGGCGGTATACTTTCTGTTGCACTTGTCCTCATACTGCCGTCGCCAGCAGTATGGGTCGGTGTTACCGACTAGCCACCCTAAAGGCCGGGCCGGCCATGGTGTTCGGACTTTCCTCCCCAGCACTAACTTTACTGTGAAGATACAAGCGCCACAATATTGAAATAATTCTAACTTTTAACAATAGCGCTACTTTACAGTAAAGTTAGTGCTGGGGCGACCATCCGATCTGCCCAGCGCAATTATAAATATTGCCACAATAACATCATTTTGTCAAGCCAAAACAAAAAATATATTGCCAAATAAAAACCTATTTGGTCAAATAATTTAATTTTTTACATAAAATTAATTATCGCTGAGCTCCGCTATAAGCTATTGCCCTGACTACATCCCAATCAACTGCTGAAAAAGGCACTCGTCCAAAAATATTTCTAAATATTCTAATCGCTGCCGCCTCGCTGTTTAAATTTCTCTGGGCTGATCTCAACCCATAAGCCATAATTGTAACTGCCGCATTGTCATGGGGATTATTCATATCAGGACTACGCAAATAAATCTGAACAAATAATTTTTTTGCCCTCTCCTCTGCTGTAGCGCTTGTTTGCGCTGGCCATCTGCCAGTAGAAATTTTTATTACATCTTCCCAATCAATCTCTGTCTGAGGCAACTTGCCAAAAGCTGATTGAAAAGAATTGAGCACGCCTGCCCTTTCCCCCTCTCCCAAACGCAAAGCATCTGTTGTGCCATAAACAATAAACAAAACCACTCTTTCTTGGTCATCTGGAGACAGTTTATTAGCTTTTATTTTTTGCAAATAAACTTCCCTTGCTTTATTTTCTGCTTCATTATTTCTGCGTTTACCTATCTTTTGCAATAAAACATCTAATCTTTTTTCAATAATTTCTCTTGCCTCTTCTTTTATGCGGGAAATTTGGCGCTCTCTTTCTTCTGTATCTACATTTACTTTTGCATCCGCGCTAATTTCTATCCCCCTGCCCTTATAAATATTATCTGATTCTTGGCCGGATTTATTAACCGCCCGCAAGGTATAAAAATAATGCTGGCCTATTTCAACTCCACGATCAATTACCGGCCCATTTACCACCTGGCTAAAAATCAACTTGCCCAATTGTCCAGCTACTTGCGAACGGTAAATATTAAGATAAGCAAAGTCAGGATCAGAGCTAGGACGCCAATCAATTTGGATATATTTTTTTTCCACTACCTTGATGGAAATCTCGGTAGGTAAAAGTGAAGTAAGATCAGGCTTGTTAACTGGCGGGCTTTGCTTGCCGCTGCCGCCTCCGCCAGAGCTACCAGATCCACCTGTACTGCCTGAATTTCCACTGCTGCCGCTGCCGCCTTGATTGCCGCTGTCAGAACCAGCTCCAGATCCATTGCCGCCATTGCCTTGATCATTTCCAGATCCATTGCCACTATCACTGCCTGATGCGCTCACAGCAATAACAATACTGTCAGTGTCAGTTGCGCCTTTATCATCTGTAACTGTCAAAATGGCAGTAAAATTTCCAGCGGATTGATAAGTATGGGAGATTATCTTGCCGCTGCCGCTTTGACCATCGCCAAAATCCCAACCATAACTAACAATCGTGCCATCGCTATCAGTTGAGCTAGAGCCAGAAAATTGAACAGTCAAAGGCAGAATACCAACAGTTGGAGTAGCGCTAATTTGCGCCTGAGGGGGTTGATTGGCTGGAGCTGTCTTAGTAATAGAAATTGGCGCTGGCTCATAACCAACATTGCCCGCTTGATCAATAGCGTGAACCCCATACCACCAGCTGCCCTCTGCTGGCGTATCAACATAACTGCCGCTATGGTTAGTTCCGCTAACATAGATGGTATGAATTTTGGACCAGCTACCTGCCTGCCCTTGGTTGTCAGGCGCGCGCCAAACCTCTATCCTATTTAAAGACTGGTCGTCAGTTGCCTGCCAGGAAACTGTTACGCTATTTTCAGTGGTACGCGGCTGGACATCAAAACTATCAACAGTTGGAGCAGTAGTGTCAGCTGGCGGCGGCGTGCCCCCGCCAACAGAAATAGTGCGCTGACCGCTTGCATTATCAGTAAAATAAAGCACCCCTCCCTGGCTGGCTGTAACTGTTTGTTTATTGCCATTAATATCAACTTGATAAGAATTATTAGGAGTAAAACCAACCAAAATATGGGTAAGGACTCCGCTAGCGCTGACAGTATATCCAGTGCTATTCAAAGGTTGGGCAGGTACACTATTGAACAAAACAACCTTATTTCCCACTTGCACTCCGCTCATACCAGTAGCTGACAATTTAGTCACAGTAGCTGGGCTGGTCAAGGTATTGGCATCTCCAGGCTGATATACAGTGACAAAGTTGGATTGGGGAGAGTTTAAATAAAGGGTGTAATAACCGGACAAATTGCGGCACTGGTCAGACAAAGCGCTGCTATAAGCTGAAGATCCGTCAGCATATAGCCATTCCTTACCCGCCCCTCCTTCTATCACTTTTTCTACCCCAGCCGGCTCAACTGTAGTGATATAAACCTTGCCGTGCGATCCGCCATAGGTATTGGCAACAGCAAAAACATTGCTAGATATCTGCTGTGGCTCAGCAGTTAAATGCAATATCTTTTTGTTGCTGTAAGTGCTGACAATCCGATTGAATTCAACAATAAACTCGTCATTGCTGGTATCACTACTGCCACGCAAATAAACTACCTGTTGCCTGGCTTCATTTACACTGCTGTCTTTGGCATAAACACGCGTATAATTATAGCCAAACACATCCACTCCGCCAAAAGAGTCAAAAATTTCAATATCACCCACATCATTAACACTGCCCTCGGTAATCTCATTGCTATTTTCTTGATCGCCTGTTCTAACTGTCTGCAGGGCCAGCGACATATTATTGTCCCGATAAGGTCCAGTAACACTGCCAAAAGCTGGCTGATCTGTACCTTTTACCCGCGGGCAATAAGGGCCATTTTTAGTATTGCCGCTTTTAACAATCAAAGTGCCGAACTTAGATAGTTGCAAGCCACTCGGCGCCCATTTGTTATGGGCAGCCGCATAATACCAAATGGGAGAGTCAACTTCCAAATAAGTAGATGAGGTAAAATCATGGGAAGACTTGAACACTGTCCAATCGCCTATTCTTTTGAACAAAGGAAGGTTGGCCTGGGCAGGAGTTTTGGCAGTAACTCCTCTTTCTCCTCCCAAAAACATATTAAACAAGCCATAATGCCTGACGCCGTCTGCGTATTTATAATTGGCTGGATCAACCTTGACAGGGCTTTGCGAGGCTAACCAGGCCCACAGACCAGCTAAATTTGGCTGTCTCTTTCTTTGATAAAAAGCCCAACCGCGCCATAGCCTGGGTATGACATGCTCACATTTATTAGTGCAGCCTACTTGATAAATCACATCCCCAGGCGCGCCAGTATCATGGGCAGCATAATAAAAATTGCCATCCACAGCAAATGGTTTCATTTTATAGTAATAAAAAAGCGGCACCTCCCGAGCAAAAGGCAAAGTGCTAAAATAATCCTCGCCCAAAGCTGTGACTGTTGCTTGCAGGGGATACATTAAAGCAGGGAAAATAGAGTGTCCATAAGCTGTTCCCTCTGGCTGAGCGCTGCTAAATAAACTGTTGTAACCGCTGTCTCTATCAGGACCAAATAAAGTGTTGGAAATATCAAGCACGCGCGTCAACCACGCATCAGCCATATGATCAAGCATTGCTTGTGCCTTATCACTGGCAACATAAGGGTCGCCCCATAAAGCCAAAGCGGGAAATATCACAGCGTGCAAATGAGTGATGTGCTGATTGCTAATAAAGGGGGTGGTATCGCTTTTATAAGGAACAAAAATATCACGGTCAGCCTCATTGTCATACAAAGCCAAAAGTTTGTTAGCCAGTTGCTGCCGCTGGCTATCACTTATGTAGTTGTAAGTCCAATCATAAGCAATCGCGGCTGACATCTTGCATCCGCCTTTTCGCCACCACTCAGCAAAATCATGGCGTTCATCTGAACAAGTGTCAGAAATAGTTAGGGCATGGTCAACAGCTTGCCCGCAATATTGGGACTGAGAATAAGCAAAAGATGCTCCCGTATCGTAATTCCTAATGGCGCACAGAAAAGCATAATTGCGCGTATCAAAATAAAGGTCATAAGTTGTTTTGCTGGCAGGAGAAGTGTTGTAAAGGCTGTCCATTGTGTTAACAAAACTCTGCCACTCGCTGGCATAATAATTTTTAATACGGCTAGCAATCTCTGGCAAATCACTGCTGGTAAAAAATAGCCGCGGATGCTGTTTATTGGCCAAAGGGCTGCCAGCTGGCGGCGTGTAATCAGGGTACCCCCCTACTGCTGAAGCAGGAGAAGAACTGCTCAAGTACCAATAAGTGCCAATTATCAATGCCACAAAAATATTAACAGCTAAAAACAATTTGAAATTTCTCAAATATTTCATACTATAACCTTTCAATAAAATTTATTAAAAATTTCTCCCACAATAAGCCCGATAACAAAAGCCAGTCCCCCAACCAGCATAATTCTCAATCCTGACTTCCATCGCGACAGCTTAGTATAATGCGCCACAAAAATTCCAATGCCAAACAATCCGATCAAGGTGGTAATAATAGACACGGGCAAGGCTGTCATAACCGGCAAGAAAAAATAAGCCAGTAAAGGAACTATTCCGCCGGCAATATAGGAAAAATACATAGCGGCAGCATTGAGGAGGGGCCTGCCTTCTTTGTCTGGAACTAAAGCAAGCTCGCGATATGACATTTCTTTTAACATTAACTTCTTATCTTGAGCGGCTGCATCTGCCATTTTCCGCGCCAATTCTGGTGGCCAACCATCAGCCAAATAAAACTCTTCTAGCTCCTTTTTTTCACGCGGCAAATATTTCTCAATTGCCCTTTTCTCTTCCTTTATCATCCTCATTTCAACTTCCAATTTAGAACGATTGGACAAATAAGACCCAATTCCCATTGAGATTGATTCTACTGCAATGATTACAATTCCCGACAGTAATACCACAAATTTATCCTGGCTGCCAACAGCAATACCAGAAATGGATCCCAGAGTGCTAACCATTCCATCTTCCATGCCAAAAACAATTTCCCTAATCAAAGCTCCTAATTGGTTTGAATTTTTGGACTGATGGGACATCTATTTAAGATTATATTGATCCAAGACTTTGTTCACAATTGCATCAGCTTTTTTGTTCTGCTCGCGAGGGATATGGAAAAAATTTACTTGACGAAATTGAGATTTTAAATTCCACACCTTAATAAATAAGCTGCCCAAAATTTTATCTTTGATTTTATAATGGCGGTTCAATTGCTTTACCACTAGCTCTGAATCCAAATAAAAATCAATTTGATCTGCTTGCAATTTTTTAGCTTCCTCCAGCGCAACTATCACGGCTTGATATTCAGCTTGATTGTTGGTGGCTTCACCTAAATACCTGCCCACTTCTTTGATTGTTTTTCCTTGGCTGTCCTGGATTACAACCCCAATTGCTGCTGGTCCAGGATTGCCCCGCGCGCCGCCATCAGTATAAATAACCAATTTATTGCTCATTCCTTTTGATGTCAATAATTTTCAGTTGCAACTCTCTATTGCCATTCCATTCATTGATGCTAACTTCATAAACTATGTCCACCCGATCTCCCATTTGCAAATCGCCCCACTTCTCCCCCAGGCCAAATCCAATTGTTTTTCTAATTATACCATTCTCATCACCCACCATCAAACGAATATGCTGGTTATCACTGCCAGCAAAATCAACCCCAATAACTTGCAATCCTCTGGTCAAAAATCGCGGCTGGGGATTGCCTTGTCCAAAGGGAGCAAATTTATCTATTTCTGACAATAAGTTAAAATCTATATCTGACAATTTTACTTCGGCATCAATTGTTAAAATTGGCTGTAAATCATCAGCAGTAATCTGATCAGCTTCCATTTTCATTCCCTGGATAAACTTTTCCATCTCCGCTTGGCTAGCAATAGTAAATCCGCAAGCTTGTTTATGGCCGCCAAACTTTTCTAAATGGTCTGACTGTTTTTCTAAAGCTGACATTATATCAAAAGCGGAAATAGACCTGCCTGATCCCTTGATTTTTCCTTGACTGATTGTAATAGCCAAGCTGGGACGGCCAAACTCTTCTGTTAATCGGCTAGCCACCAATCCCACCACCCCCAACTCCCACTCTGGGTTAAAAACTGCGATCAACTTATCACCTGCCTCTACTTGCGGTTTTGCCATCTCTTTTGCTTGGCGAACAAATCTGTCCGTCAAAGACTGGCGCTGGACATTTGCCTCTTGCAAAGACAGGGCATATTTGTCAGCTTCCGCCTTACTTTCTGACATCAACAAAGCGTAAGCGGTGTTGGCATGATCCAATCTACCAGCTGCATTCAAACGGGGGCCAATAACAAATCCAATTTGCCAAGTGTCAACCTTGCCCAATTCCAACCCAGCTGCAGCAAACAAAGATTGCAGTCCCAGCCTTCTTGTCTTGTTCAAAACTATCAACCCATACTTGACCAAAGTATGGTTCTCCCCCTGCAAAGGCATCATATCAGTAACCGTGGCAATAGCCACCAAATCAAGCCACCATTTTTCTTGTCCAGGCCTCAAGGTAATTTCTCTCTTGTTTTGCCAAGCTGATTGTAAAAGTCCTTGAACAGTCTTAAAAACCATACCCACAGCTGCCAACTTAGCAAAGGGGTAATTGTCATTGGGGTTAGCGCAGTTAAGAAAAGCAAATGAGTCTGGTTCCTTTTCCACATGGTGATGATCAATAACAATCACATCAATTCCGGCTAATTGCAGTTTGTTTATCTCTTCATAGTTAGTAGTTCCGCAATCTACAGTAATAACCAAATCTACGCCTTGGGCGATAAAATTATCCACGGCTGCCATATTTAAACCATACCCCTCCAATTCCCGATGAGGTATGTAAATTTCAGGGGTGAGTCCAACTGCCTGAAAAAAAGACACTAGCAACGCTGCAGAACAAACACCATCAGCATCATAATCTCCATACACTACCACCCGCTCTTTTAGATCAACCGCGCGCCAAATTCTCTTGACTGCCTTATCCATATCACGAAACAAAAAAGGATCATGCAGATCCTGAGAATAATCCGGATACAAAAACTCATCAACCATTTCCTGACTGTTAATGCCCCGATTGTATAACAATTGGACAATTATAGGATGAAGTTCCGGAAAAATATCAGCAAATTCTGACGGGTATTTATTATAAACCTTCCATTTTTTCTCGCGCTTTTTATTTGGCATAACTGCATTTTAACAAAAAAAATCAAGTTATACTATCTTGACTAAAATCAAACTATATATTATAGTAGCAAACTATCCCTATCAACAAAATTTTATTTGAACATTAACAACCAAAAAACCAAGGAGGTTATATGTTAAATCTATTGGACTTTGCGGCCATCTCAATTATCACTATTGTTATCAGCTGTGTTGTTTTTTACTGGCGCAAAAACAATTTGGTATTTATTTCTAATCTGCATTTTATTATGACTGTAATTTCGTACACATTATTAATATTAATAATCTCGACTACTGCCTGGATTAATTTATTTCAAAAACACATAAATCTAAGGGATTCAATTTTTATTTTATTGGCATTCAACATAACTTACCCCATAACTGCCCTTTTATTAACAAAACTTATAAAAGTAGAAATAAAATAAACCCATCTTTGGTGGGTTTTTTTATTGACAAACACGCAAAAATGTGCCAAGTTAAATTGAACGCTCTTTACAAAAAAAGAAAGGAAAGGCAATGAAATGGTATGATATTATCGTTATTTTTGCAATCTCCCTGATTGCAAGCCACCATTTTATATTTAACAGATTCAAAAATATTGATATTTTGCACAGCTTTGACCGATTTATATTTTTCTTTTTCAAGGTTGTCAAGGTTGTTTTTACTGTAAATATTTTGTGGATTTTTTTGTTTTACTATTACAACAACTGGCCGTTTATAAAAAAAATAGTTATGTTAATCGGGCAAACATCAATTGTCAGTATTGTTATTTATTTGATAATAATAAACAAAATAAACAATTTTCAATCAAATTAACCCCGGCCTTTCTTTTTTAAGATAAAAAATGGGACTTGATCGCCAGCAATATAATCGCTGGCGGTTTTTTTAAGCTCTATATCAAACATCATTCGCGCCATTTCTTCCCATTCACTCTCGCTGGGAACAGTCATCATATTATAAAAATGATAACCTGAAACAGCTTGCCAGTGCTCATCGGTAATCAAGCCTTGCTGATACAAACGAGGAAGTTGGTAACGAAAAAATCTGCCCAAGTCCAGCTGAAAAGAATCCTTGTCGTAAATAGACGCTTGCGAGTGCAAAACTAACTCCCACCACCAACTAAATTTATGCTGAGGCAAAGCTAACATATCGCCAATAATTTCCGCGGGTAAACGAGCTGGCTGAGGGGAAAATAAGCCAATCCGCACTGCCAATTTCCCGCCCGGTTGCAATAACTTATAAATATTACCAAGAACCAAACCATAATCCTCCCAATCTGTTAAGCTATTTAAACTAAAATCTACCAAGGCTATTACAAATTTTTCTTTATCAGACCTCATCTGGCGCCAATCAACTACCCACATCTTTTCAGGATGACCGCCAGACTGACGGCGCAACTGCCTCATTGCCAAAATATTACTCAAATTATCAGCGGCAACCACCGTAGGCAAATTATACTTAGCGGTTAAATCTCTCAATTCGGGTGAATCACCTATTACCAGCACTGGAGAATCTTTTGGCAATGACCGCAGCGCCAAATCAAACAAAGCTATCTCATCTGCCGAGGGACGAAAAGGAGGGCCAAGCTCTAGCCAGCGCCGAGCCAAACTATCAATATCAAATTCAGTTTTGGGGTGAAGGGAAAACATTATTTTTTTACCTTTCGTAAAATAGCTTTGACTTTGGCGGCGATTATTAACTCTTCATTAGTTGGTATCTGCAACAAACTAACTGACCGCAGCCAAGATAACTCTTTCGTCATAATATTGAAAAAATGCTTATTTTCCCCTCCAATTCCTCCCGTAAAAACCACAGCGTGAACTTTCTTCAATTTAGCCGCATAACCGCCAACATAAAAACTGATTGCATCAATAAATTGGCGCAAAGCCAATTTTGACTTTTCGCGTTGTTGTTTGGAGCGAGGCTTAAAACCATCAATACTATACCCGGCATCAACCATAATTTGACGGAAATCAGCGGTCCCGGCCACTGCTAACCACCCTGACTTAGTGTTTAAATCTTTGTAAATGCTATCTGGCTTTTCCCCTAGGTCCAATAAATACAAAATTATATTGGGATCAAAGTCACCGCTACGACTAGCCATGGGCAAGCCTGACAAAGGGGTAAAACCCATTGAATTTGCTACAGCCTTGCCCTTAGCTACAGCTGTTACAGAAGAACCTGATCCCAAATGACAGGTAATCAAATTTAATTGGGACAAAGGCTTGTCCAAGACCTTAGCTGCCTGACGCGCCACATATTCGTGCGACAAACCATGGAAGCCATATCGCCGAATTCTAAATTTTTGGTAAAACTGCCACGGCAAAGGATACAAAAAATACTCCGGCTTAAAATTCTTATACCACTCCGTATCAAAACAAGCTATATTTTTTACTTTGGGCAAAATATCCAAACAAGCAGAAATAACAGATAAATTGATTGGATTGTGCAAAGGGGCTAAATGGTTATACCTTCTTAGTCTATTAATAACTTTTTTGTCAATAACAGTCGGCTGATAAAACTCCTCTCCTCCATGCACTACCCGATGTCCGACAACCGCAATATCAGCAATGGACAATCCAGACCAAATAATAAAAGCAAAAGCGGTTGACAAAGCAGCGGTGTGGTCGGTTATTTTTGTTTTTAAGTAGACAATACCATCCCTCTCTTCTGTTTTGTAATTGATTGCCGGACGACTCAATCCTATTCTTTCAATATTAGCCTGCAGAACCGGCTGAAGCGATCCTGCCTCAAATAAAGAAAATTTCAAACTGGAACTGCCGGCATTAAAAACTAAAATCAACCTCCTGGCCATATAAAAAATAAATTAAAAATTAAAAATATTAAATTAACAGCTCGGCTTTGGTGCTTGCTTGAACCAAGCTAGCATTACCCTCGTCTGTATCCAAATGTAAACGAAACCTAAAAGTAGGATGTACTCTAACAACAACTTTATCAAATACAAGACCCCTATCTCCACCTATTCTTACTTTTATTATTTGTTTATTATTCAGCCCCAATTCTTTGGCTTTACTTGGCGGTATATGCAAGTGGCGCCAAGCCACAATCGCCGGTACCTTAACCCTTCCCTTAGGACCAACAACTGTCACGAGCGGAGCGTTTTTGACATCGCCAGAAACGCGTAAAGTTGGTTTTATGCCTAAACTGCGGCAATCGCTAACTGACAACTCAAACTGGCAATAAGGGCGAGTTGGACCAACAATCCTCACCTTATCAATTTTCCCTTTGGCGCCTTTTACCTGCAAAACTTCACGGGAAGCAAACTGACCTTTTTGAGAAATGTCCTTTAGCTTGTGGATTTTGTAACCTTTCCCAAACAACTTATCAATTGCTGCCTGGGTTAAGTGCAAATGACGGGCTGATACTTCAACTTTTACTGTAACAACTTTAAATCCCATACTATTTATTTCATTTTAATAATTTTATTTATCTCGCGCCTGGACAACAAGCCAATTTGCGCCCCTACTGCTGTAATTACATGATTGGAATTAGCAATAGCTGCCTGTAAAGCAAAATCTATACTTTTGCCCTTAATCAATCCCCAAACAAAAGTTGAACCAAAACTATCGCCTGCTCCAGTGGTATTAATCCCCTCTACTGCCAACGCGGGGCGGTGATAAACTTTTTTACCATCAAAAACATAAGCTCCTCGCGGACCATCAGTAATAACAACTATTTTTGCCCCCCATGATTTTATTAAAAACAATAATTTCTGAATATTAACAGTTTTTTTGCCAGCCGAAACAGCCAGTTCAATAGCCTCATCTTTATTAACATTAAAAACATATGTATTTTTAATAAAATTTACTAAATATTTATAACCAGCCCTCAATTGACTGCCGCCAGGATTCCAAGCTACCTTTATCTGACGACGCCTGGCAACAGAAAAAACAGTTCGCAAATTAGAACGCCAGTAATCACCAGATAAAGAAGTCAGATAAAACCAATTGGTCTTAACTTTATCTAGCTCAGCTGGTGAAATTTTGATAATAAAATTTGCCCCGCGATAAGTAAAAATAACATGCTCTTTGAATTTTCCCGTATTAACAATAAAAGAAAAACTGGAGCGATGGCCTTTGTAAACTTTTACTAGTTGGCTGTCAATTTTGTATTTTTTTAAATTAGCCTTGATTTCATTGGCGATGCCATCAGTGCCAACAGCTGTCAAAATGCCTACCTTTAATCCTAATTTAGACATTGCTACCGCGGCATTGTGCGCTCCCCCTCCCAAAGTAAAATAAATTGATTGGGCGGCAATTTTAGCTCCATACTCAAAAGCTATTAACTTTTGTTTGGTAATGTCTTTGGGGTTGCGCAAAATAACTGCATCATCTGTATAAAACATAATATCTTGGGTGGCGCTACCGATTGTAAGACAATCAACTTTGGGCATATTTTTGCTAATACTATAACTAGTATATACTATTTTTTTGTTTTTTACTACCAAGAAACAAAAAAATTTGTCTAAAAATGCAAAAAATATATAATACATCTATGGCAAATTTTTGGAAAAAACTAAATAAACCAATAATTACCCTCGCGCCAATGGCAGGTGTGACTGATATTGCTTTCCGGCAAATATGCAAACAATTTGGCGCTGATGTTATTTTTACTGAATTTGCCTCTACCAATGCTTTGGTCTTTGGATCTGATAAAACCATTGATATGTTACGTTTTGCTGAAAGTGAAAGACCAGTGGTGGCTCAATTGTTTGGCAATGATCCAGAAATGTTTGCTCGCGCCGCCAAAATTGTTGCTGACCTTGGCTTTGATGGAATTGACATCAACTTTGGCTGTCCAGCCTACAAAGTAGTCAAGCACGGCGGCGGCGTGGCTTTGATGAGAAATTTGCCGCTTTGCCGAGCTATTATAGAAGCAACAATCAAAGCCACTCCCCTGCCAGTATCAATCAAAATCAGAGCTAGTATCTGCAAGGAAACTCCTTTAAAAAAAGGCAAGGGAAAAATAAAAGCCTGCGGCCAGCCAATTACTGCACTTGACTTAGTAAAAGCTATTAAAAACCTGCCTGTTGCTTCACTTATGATCCATGCCCGCTCATTTGAAACCCCTTTTGATGGAGAGCCTAATGTAGAAATTGTCAAAAAAGTAAGGGAGATCTGGCCTGGCATACTTATCTACAACGGCGGAGTTTATAGTCCAGAGACAGCCAAGAAAATGCTGCAGCAAACCGGCGCAGATGGTATTGGTCTGGCTCGCGGCGCTTGGGGCAGACCCTGGCTTTTTAAGCAAATCAAAGATTATCTGCAAACTGGAACTTATAAAAATCCCGACCGTAATGAAATCAAACAAACAATTATTAAACATGCTGAGCTTGCCCTAGCGCAAAAAGGTGACCATGGTCTGATTGAACTAAGAAAACACCTGGTTAAGTATGTCAAAGGCTGGCCAGAGGCAGCCAGTTTGCGCGCCAAACTGGTGCAAGTAAAATCACTTGATGAAATCAGAGAAATATTAAAAAACACCCCCTAAATACAGGGAGTGCTAAATTATTTATTCATTTTCATATTTATAAATATCTTTTAAACTTTCCTTAAAATGGATTGCTTGAATCGCCTGGGCCAATATATCAGCAATACTTACAATTTCAACTGGAAAAGGATATTTTGAAAGATCAAAATTGGGCGAAGGTACAGCGTCAGTAAAATATAACTTATCTATTCTTAAAAGAGGATCATTTTTATATTCCTTGATCAGCTGGGCTAAATACTCCTGACGCATAAAATTAAAAGTTAAATATACAAATATCTTCCCCACTCCCGCTCGGCGCAAAGACCTAACTGCCATTTTAATACTGGAAAAACTCGCTCCCTCATCATCAACCAAATGAACCACTTGATTGGGGCTAATATTCCCATGAAGGATTCCGCCGTGGACTTCATTGGCGCTTCTGCTTTTTTCAATCATGGAAGCTTGCTCAATGCCAGAGTACTTGGCTAATCTGCGCGCCCTTTCCAAATCTTTATCCGGCACCCAGACGCTATGTACAACATCACCGTTTTCCGCTTTCATCTTTTTTATTATCTCAGCAAACTTATAAAGAGCAGACAAATTATTAATAGTACAATTTCTGTCAGCAAAAGCGGTAAAAGCTTCATTATGAAGATCAAAAGTTATTATTTTACTTGCGCCCATCTCCTTTAAGATCCTAAAAGTCATAGCGCCGCCAACAGAAATATGGCGAGTATCCTTTTTGTCAGCCCGAGCCTCCCACCAATAAGGAGTAATAGCTATCACTCTCTCTGCATCACCTCTAACTGCAGCGTCAATGCCCTTGTAAAGCAAATCTTTAAAATAAGCTATTTCTTCCCGTGAAGAATCCGGTCTTTTGGTTTCCAGTATATAAACATCACATCCCCTCACTGACCCATGATAATGATAACGTGTTTCGTTGTTGGAAAATAAGTCAATATCAACCTGCCGCGGTTCAACTCCTAAAATTTGAGCTATTCTATGAACCAATTCTGGGTGAGAGACACTCTCAAATAAAACCAGTTGTCTTTTACGAATATTAAACAATGCCTTGTTGATTCTCTCTTTGATACTTTGGCTCATTTTATCCCTCTCTTTTTTATTTTTATTTATAGAGTTTATATTTTTGTTAATGTTCTAATTAAATCAATTTAGACAATTTATTTTCTTTTGTCAAAATGAAAAAGATATCCTCAAAAGGATATCTCGGTAGTTACTTTGGTTAAAAATTCTAAAATCAATATTTTTTCCACATACTCTGCTGGAACTTGGTGCACTGTGCCATGATTTTGCAAAGCTAATAACCTGTCATTGATAAAACCTACCCATCTGCCTGACACTGTGTTAACATTGCCAATAAAATTATCTGATAAAAACAAAGTAACGATGCACTGATCCTGCAATACTGACAAAGAAATGCCGGACAACTTAAGGGCAGTTAAAATTTTATCTTTACTAGTCAATTTTTGGGGCAACTTTTTTACCTCCTTATTTGTTAAATAGCTAATCTGATTTGCGGCCGCGGCCAAACAAAATCATTGCCACAAGCGGCGCTGCTATCCAGCCAAACCGCTGCCACTGGCCAATAAAAATCTGCCTAGTAAATTCTGACAGTTGCTCTTGTCCAACTGGGGGCAAAAGAGACAAAATCACTGATAAAATCAAGCCAATATGCAAAATGCTAAAAATAATAGTCTGCCAAAAAGGAGAATCATTGCTCAACTGCAAAGTTTTGGCTAAGGCGCTGCGGGACAAGACAAAAAAGACTAACAATAACAAACCAACGAAAGCAACTAATTTAACATTTATTGTCTGTCCTGACAACTTAAAACTAGTAGAAATTGTTTGGTTGATAAAAGGCGCATAATCAACTATTGCCAACGATATATAAATAGACATCATTATAACCACTAACCGATCACGTCCCAAACTCAAACCATAAAGCAACCCGCCTACTAGAAAAAATAAAATTATAAAAATATCCCAACTCGGCCGCGACCAATCAACTGTCCCTAAAATATTTTCTAAATCAATATTGATAGTTGTCGCCAAAATAAAATTTAACATAAATAAATTATAACACATCTACAAAACTACCACGAACCGCCTCCGCCGCCGCCTCCGCCGCCGCCAACACCTCCGCCGCCAGAGCCGCCTGAACCTGAAAAACCCAAACCGCCAACCACGGCAGAAAAATAAGACAGATCATCAACCAAACCACTGGCGGTAGAATAAGAAACGCTACCCTTATACCAATCTGGATTATTAATATAAATGTCATCGAACTGGAGCGCCCACTCCTTTTCAACTCCCAAAGCAATCGCATAGGGCAAATACTTCATAAATTGCTGTGGATTTTTAGCAGGCGCATTGTGAAATTTAAACCTTTCTTTGTCCGTTACTGTCAAAAATTCTTTAAACCCTAAAATATGCTCTTTCAACAAAGCGCCATATTTGGTTTTGCGAGGCATAAACACGCCAAATATTATCACAATATACCCACTGATAAATGAACTAATTCCGAGCATAATATCATAACCAAACAAAAATATAGAAAAGAAAGAAATCAAATAACCGCCAAGAATAAAATTATTTCTCACCTTAATTGGATTATTGGAAAAAAATCCCAACTTTACCATTTCTTTGTTTATACTCTTTTTCAATTGTTTAATCTTCTTGCCAAAAGAAATGCTCTTTCTCAAATCAGACAAAGTTACGCTATCCCCTTCAGTGCCAGCCTCACCAAATAAAGCCACCAGCAGATTTCTTTCCAATGAAGAGGGGATCCGGCTAACATTTTTTCGTAAACGCAAAATATAATCTATTTGTTTAAACCATTTACCTTTCTCTACCCTTTCAATCGCTATAAATCCCTGCTGAGCCAAATAAATAAAAGCGGCAGTAAAATCTCTTCCATCTACTTTTTCATCTACCAATGATCCTACTAACAAAGGCGTTAGATTTTCCGGCGGCTCATACTGAGGAATAATATTGCCTCTGCCCTGAGGATCACGGCCATATCTGCGCCAAATCAAAAACATTCCGATCAAAAAAACAAATGGGACTAACACGAAAATATTTTCCTTAACGGCAGAAAACAATTTAGCTACAAAAGAGGGCTCATTTATCATTTGTTTGGCAAAAGACAACGATACAGTCATTCCCTCATTGGGAGACAAAACCCCCCTAGCCTCCATTTTAACAACCCCCTCATCTGACCCGGCCAAAAAACAGGGGGTAGTTGCGCCGGCCTTGCCTTGATAACAATTAACTGATTCATACTTCAACCCTGCTGGCAAATAAATATTAACTTGGGCTTGCTTAATTGGCACAGACCAACCCGTACCAATAGCATTCCAATTGAGCTCATCTAACTTTTCCCCGTAAGAAAAAATGTCTTTCACCCGATAGACAATCTTGTAATTATGCTTGCCGGTTATAACTACATCTGATCTGCCAATTTTTATCATAATGCTGCCGGGCTTGCGCGAAACAGAATAAACTTCATTTTTGCCATCCCTCTCAACCGACAATACCTCTATATCAATTTTTCTGCTCCACCAGTTACTTCTGTAGGCCAAAGGGATGTATCGGTAAATACCGTGCCGATCGTTTTGGCCAAAATCATATCCAATTTTTTCCGTTACCACAATTTCAGCTGATTTTTTTACCTGAATGTCAACTACAAACTTATAAATAGACTCGCTACCTGCCTTAGCTGTCTCACCTAATAAAAATACAACCAAAAAAACAAAGGCGATAACAAAATAATTTTTTTTCATAACCGAAAAGTTATTTGTATTAATTATAACAAATACAACCAAATAAAAAAACAAGCGCTTTTTTAAGCGCTTGTTTTTTTGGAAAGGATTACAGCCTACAACCCTTCTTGTCTTAACTCTTCCAAAATCTTCCTTTGCTTTCTAGTCAAAGACTTGGGGGTAATGACTTTTATTTTTACCAAATGGTCGCCCCGTCCGCGCCGCCGCAAATGAGGCACACCCTTGCCTGACAACTTCAATACCTGCCCCGACTGAATGCCAGCCGGAATTTTCAAAGAGACCACTCCGTCAACCGTCTTAATATCTACTTTATCGCCCAATGCCGCTTGGCTGAACGAAATTGGCAGTTCAGTTATTATATTATCCCCTTCCCTTTTAAACTCAGACGATGGCTTCACCTTAATATGAACATACAAATCACCTGGCGGGCTGCCCTGCGGCCCTGCATTGCCCTGGCCTGGCAAATGTAAAGTTGTTCCTGTGTCCACTCCTGCTGGAATATCAACTTCAACCTCAACTTTCTTTTTTACTCTGCCGCTGCCATGGCAAGTAGGGCATTTCTTTGTAAATACTTTACCCTCGCCCTGGCAAACAGGACAAACCTTAACTGTCCTTACCATGCCAAATAATGACCTTTGCATTGATTCTACTTTGCCGCTTCCTTGGCAGCGGCTACAAGTCTCAACTTTGCTATCTTTGGCTCCGCCGCTGCCATGGCAAGAGGGACAAGTAACATATTTATCTATCATCAATGTGCGTTTTCCGCCTTTAACCGCTTCTAAAAAATCAATTGTAATTTCCACTTCCAAATCTTCACCTCGCCGCTTGGCTGACTGCCTTCTTCCGCCGGAAAATCCGCCAAAAATATTAGAAAACAAATCTCCCAAATCTCCCAAATCGCCAAAATCAAATTCAACTCCCTCGCCAAAACCCTGATTAAAATCAAATCCTCCGCCGCCATATGCCCGGGCAAAATCCTGCCAACTGGCACCGCTAGCATTGCCAGCAAAAGCCTGACCAAACTGGTCATATTGTTTGCGTTTCTGCGGATCGCTCAAAACTTGGTAAGCTTCATTTATCTCCTTAAACTTTTCTTCATCACCGCCTTCCTTATCAGGGTGATATTTATGGGCCAAGCGGCGATAAGCCTTTTTTATTTCTTCCTGGCTGGCATCGCGGCTCACTCCCAAAATCTGATAATAATCTTTGGCCATAAAAGATAAAAATTAACCTATTTTTAACCTACTTAGCAGTGAACCCCAAGGATTGGTTCTTTTCTGGATCTTGCGCTACTTCAATTTTGCCAAACTGTTCCTCGTATTTCTTAATATTATCTTCCAATGCAGCTAGAATTCTCTTCATATGGCCAGGGCTCAGCAACACTCTGGCCACTGCTATACCCTGGGGGGGAAGCAAATTCATAAAGTCAAGAACAAATTCTTCTTTAGTGTGGCCAATTTGCAAAGCATTGGCATAAACACCCTTGAGAGTTTGGTCATCTATTTTTATTTGAAGTTGTCCGCCAGCGGCGTTAGGTTGCGTTTGCATATATTTGTATTTAATTATTGGTTAGATTGTTTATTGTCGTCTTGATTATTGT